>JAYSYI010000497.1:0-10953 GCA_043727665.1 Limnoglobus sp.
ACGGGGGGCCGGTTTCATAGGCAGCGGGGTTTGGCTCAAAGCGGGCGCAGTCTCGGCTTTCAGATACGCATCGGTTGGGCGAAGCATTCCAGGTTTCAAATGAGTACGGGGCGAACGAATCGTTCGGTTTTACGAGTGGAATAGATAGAGGATAGTGCGCAGTTTTGCAACGCGAACCGGGCATCAACGAGTGGCGTTTTACTCGATAATCTCGCGAATCACGCGGCACGGATTGCCGGCCGCCATCACGCCTTCGGGGATGTTTCGCGTCACAACACTGCCCGCGCCGATGACGGTCCGCGAACCGATCGTGACGCCGGGGCAGATGATCGCACCGCCGCCCACCCAGACATCGGAACCGATGACGATCGGCTTCGCGAACTCTTGTTTGCGCCGCAACGCCGCGTTCATCGGGTGCGTCGCGGTGTAGATTTGCACGTTCGGTCCGAACAGCGTGAAATCGCCAACTTCGACGCGGCAGACATCGAGTACGACGCAATTAAAATTGAAGTACACTCGCTCGCCGAGGAAGATATTCGTGCCATAATCGCAGTGAAACGGCGGCTCTAGCCATACAGTATCGCCACCGGAGCCGAGCATCAACAACAGGAGTTTTCTGCGCGTCTCGGCCTCCGATTCCCGCGTGGCATTGAAGGCGAAGCACAGATCGCGTACCCGATCCCGCGCCGTAGCCAGTTCCGGGTCGAGCGAGTAGTACAGTTCTCCCGCAAGCATCTTGTCGCGTTCGCTACGTTTTGGCAAAGGAGTATTCCTCGGTGGAAAGTGACACCGTTTCAGATGGTGCGTGCGAACCAGCTTGCGGGGTCGAGGTTGTAATATTCGGCCAACAGTGCGTAAATGTCCGGGAAATCGTCGTGTAAGCCGTGCGGGGCGCAGTAGAACGCCTCGGTGGCGTCGGCGAAGAACTCCGCTTCATCGTCGGCGGCATGTTCGGTGAAAAACGTCTCTTCGTTTGCCGCGATTTGGCGTTTGTGTTCGATGAACGCGGCGGTCATCACAGTATGCCAGCGTTGCGATTGATCGCGGCTTTTTAGCGGGGGCGTGCCGTCGATTGCATTGTCGAGGAAGTCGAGTTGGTGTGCGAATTCGTGCAACACGAGGTTCTGCCCGCACGACGGATCGCGGCCTTCCTTCAGCACATCGTCCCACGCCAAAATCACCGGCCCGCGATACACCGCCTGCCCCGTGATGTTGTCGCTGCCGATGTCGTCTTCCTCCCAGCCATCTTCCTCGTTCGGCATCCGAAACGCATCGGGGTAAACGACGACCGATTGCACGCGGCCGAAATAGTCGTGATCGTCCACACCGACGATCAAGAGCGCCGCTTGTGCCGCAATCGTGACCTTTACTTCCTCGGTGATCGCAAACCCGCGAGCGGCTTCCCACTTCTTCTCGGCAACCAGAATCCGCGTGATGTTGCGAAGCGTGAGATTCTGCTCAGCCGTCAGGCACACCGCATGCGCGATGTTTCGGCGAAGGATCGGCTCCCACCAACCGGGAAACGGCCCACGAAGGATATTGCGACGACGACGATTACGAAGCCAAGAGAACATGCGAGTATCTTACGCGTGGAAGCGATACCGCATATGCGGCACGGCGATACTTCGCCCCGAACCGCCGTTGTGCGGTTCGGGGCGGTTGCTATAGTCGCGGACATTCGATTTTCTTCTGGGGATTTCCGTGAACGTGCTTGGCATCCTCTTTCTCGCGGCGTGGGCACCGATGGCGGCCGAACCGCGTGCGGTGGGTCCGACGTTTTCCGTCGGCGACGAGATGGTTTACACCGGCGAAGTGACCGAGGAATGCACGCGGCAGGACCGCCCGTATCAACGCAAGTTCCGCCTTGAGGTTCGCGTGTTTGCCCTGAGTGGCCGCGACGATTCTACCGATGTCGCGATCCTGACGCGGCTCTGCCCGCTCGAAGATCCGAGCATCGCCGGGGCCGCCGCCGCGATCACGGGGTTGAAGAGTGCCACGGGGCCAGCACCCGGTGTCGTGCGGCTCGAACTCGTTCGCGTCGATGCCCACGGCGCGATCCAGATGCTTCGCCCCAAGCCGTCCCCGCCATTTTTGCTCAACGCGAAAACGACGGTCATAGCGGTGACACCGCTGCCACTCAACGAACCCGCGACGACCGAACTCGGCTTCTTCGTGCCCCTACCAGCAACGGTGGCCACCATCGGCCAGACCTGGACAATTGACGAACCGACACGGCCGTCACGCCAGTGGACTGCGAAGCGAACCGTCGTGCAGAACGGCGCGCAGGTCGTCGAATTATCGGCCGTGCAGCAGACCGCCGAGTGGGAGAAACCGACTGGTCTCGATCGCCCGTGGCAGCGTACCGATGATGTTTTCGTTTCGCCCGTCGATGGCCTCGCCCGCGAATTTCAGCGCACGATCGAACGCAAGGAAGGCATCCAGATCGTCGAACGGCGCACCGTGCGGGCCGTAATGACCATGCCGCCGACGCCGCACCGTGGCGAGAGTTTCGCATCGACGCGGCGCGAGATCGAATCGGCGTATTCCTTCGCCCACGATTACGACCAACAAACGGGGAACCACGCCCGCCTGCTTATGCGAATCGAACAATACCGCGCACGGCAAACCGAGACAGCGTATCGCGATGCCATCGACACCGTGCTGCGCCGCATTCACGCCGACCGGGATAAATAGCCCGCAAACGAGAAAAAACTGGCTTCGACATCGGCTTCGTGTGACAATTTCCCAATACACGAGGACCGACCAATGACATGGCAACGCGCGGCGAAAATTGCAGCGATATGGGCGTTGGCTGGTGTCGTTGCATTATACATTGGCAATCAACTCCTATCGAACCAGACGATCGTGCTCGCGTTGCCGCCCGTGGCTGCGGGGTGCTGGTATCGTTCGTGGCGCATCGGCGGGCTGGTGGCGGCCTATCTGTTTGTCATCACCGTTGTCATCGTGGGGATCTTCATCTGGAGTTTCCCGCCTGGTATGCGGTTTATCCAGGGGTAGTCGTGTTTCGCGCCATTCTGAATGCAGGTTCTACAATCACCTTTCGGATTTCTCCAGAAACCGGAGTAACAACATGCGATTCTCTCTCCTCGCGATTCTCTTGCTGTTAGGTAGCGCCTCGGCGGCCGATTGGAAACCGGCTTCCACGCCGCTAATGACCAAGTGGGGCAAGCAGATTACGCCCGACAAAACGCCGTGGGCGGAGTATCCGCGACCGCAGATGGTTCGCAAAGATTGGGCCAACCTCAACGGGCTGTGGGACTACGCGATTATCAACAAGGGCGATGCGAAACCCGAGAAATGGGATGGCAAAATCCTCGTGCCGTTCTGCATCGAGAGCGCGCTCAGTGGAGTCGGCAAACACCCCACCGAGACGCAAGAACTCTGGTATCGCCGCGACATTGATGCGAGCGCATGGAAGGGCAAGCGGGTGTTGTTGCACTTCGGCGCGGTCGACTGGGAAACGACCGCTTACGTGAACGGCAAGGAAGTCGGCACGCACAAAGGCGGCTTCGATCCGTTCCATTTCGACATCACCGAGGCTTTGAAAGAAGGCAAAGGCGAGTTAGTGCTGAAGGTGTGGGATCCCACCGATAAAGGCAGCCAGCCGCTCGGCAAACAGATCCACAACCCGCACGGCATCTGGTACACCCCCGTAAGCGGCATCTGGCAAACAGTGTGGATGGAACCGGTCGAGACGGATACACATGTCAAGTCGATACTCGTAATTCCCGATGTAGACAAAAACGAAGTCGAGTTCATTATCGAGGTGGTGGGTAACGCGGATTTGGTTTTAATCGGAGACAAAACAACGACTGGAGTTAAAGTTCGAGTAACGGGAAAACCGGGCAAATCGATTCGCATGAAAGTCGAAAACGCGAAACTGTGGACTCCAGATAGTCCTCATCTCTATCAGACCGAGATTCTATTGACGTCTCCATTCCGAGACAGCGTTAACGCTGACGCGGTATCCACCTACTTCGCGATGCGGAAAGTCTCCGTCGGCCCCGATGCCGATGGCTTTCAAAGGTTGCTCTTAAACAACAAGCCGTTGTTTCATATTGGGCCGCTCGATCAAGGTTGGTGGCCCGATGGGTTGCTGACGCCGCCATCGGAAGAGGCGATGCGCTACGATCTCGAAGTGTTGAAGAAAATGGGCATGAACATGGTGCGAAAACATATTAAAATTGAACCTTCGCGCTATTACTATGACTGCGACCGGATGGGGTTGCTCGTGTGGCAAGATATGCCGAGCGCAATCAACCGCACGAAGCAACACTTCATCCCACCAGGTGGCAAGAACGATGCTGACGACCAGTTTACCGACCCGGAAAAGAAGCAGTTTCGCCTCGAATTAAAGGCGATGATCGATCACTTGAAGTTCTTCCCGAGTATCTATTGCTGGGTGCCATTTAACGAAGGTTGGGGCCAGCACGATACAAATGCGATCCTAAAATGGACGAAGGAATACGACCCGACGCGGCTCGTCAACGGCCCGTCCGGCTGGGAGGATCGCGGCTACGGCGATATGAAGGATATGCACGACTACCCCGGCCCCAATATGTTCCCGATCATGAAGGATCGCGTATCAGTACTCGGCGAGTTTGGCGGCCTCGGATTACCGGTTGCGGGGCACCTTTGGAAAGACCAAGGCAACTGGGGTTATCGCAGTTTCAAAACGACGGATGAACTTCGCACGAACTATCACGGCCTCATTCGCCGCCTGCATCCGCTCATCGGTAAGGGACTGTCTGCGGCAGTCTACACGCAGACGACCGATGTGGAGATTGAAGTCAATGGCTTCATGACGTACGATCGCGAAATTATGAAGTTCGATGTTGCCGAAACCGCGAAGTGGCACAAGTCGTTATTCGGCCCGCCACCGGTGATGGCCGATCTGCTGCCGACCAGCGAAAAGGACGCACGCAACTGGCGTTCCACCACCGCAACGCCCACGAAAGGCTGGGAACTGAGCGATTTCAACGACGAAACCTGGAAGCTCAGCAAAGGTGGCTTCGGCACGAAAGGTACGCCCGGCGCGATCATTGGCACTGAGTGGAACACGAAGGACATCTGGATTCGCCAAGCATTCGAGTTGAAGGAAGTGCCAAAAGGCGATTTGTATCTGCGCATTCACCACGATGAAGATGCAGAGGTTTTCATCAATGGAGTATTAGCCGCAAAAGTGGCAAGCCATGTATCGGATTACTACGAAGTGCCAATGACCGCCGCTGCAATGAAAGCATTCGTGGCGGGTAAAAACACGATTGCCGTGCATTGCAAACAAACGCTCGGCGGGCAGTATATCGACGTGGGTATCGTGCAAGTCGTTACGAAGTGACTACCACGGTTTTCGGCCGAATTTCATTTGTTTCGCGGGTGGCAACATTGGCACCGAACCGGCGCTCTCCGACGATGTGCGGGGGGCGGGCGTGAGTGGCGGCATTCCGACGCCGGGGGTGGGCAGGCCGTTGATCGTGCGGCCCGTCGCCCATTGCAGCACGCGTTTCGCAATTTCGCCTGCTTGCTTGCTGTTGATCGCAATACCCTTTAGCGGCAGGCCTAAATCGATGCCGAGTTGTTGTTGCAGCACGCGAGCAATGGCGAGGGCCATCTCGCGGTTCGGCTGTCGGCCGAGGCCACGCAACACGTCGATGCCATCGGAATCGTTCGGGTCGGCGGTCAGAATCGCTTCGGCAGCGAGCAATCGCACCGCGCCCGGCTGATCCGAATTCGTCATGCGATCGAGCAATTCCGGCGTGAGATATTCGAACGAACGCAGCAGCGTTGCCAGTTCGACGCGAAGCCCCGCCGGCGTATGCGAATCGGTGATGTGCCGCGCGAGATCGGTCACGAGATCGTAATCGCCCGTCGTTTCCAATACCCGCGCGTAATGCTCGACCAACGACTTCACGGCGCGGCCACTCAGCGGTTCCGGCTCCGAAGCCCACACGGTCAGATCGCAGATCGCCACCACGGGCAAGTGACCCGCGGCACCCGGCAGCCCGCCATCGTTTGCGAATTTCGCATCGCTCAGGTACGCCCGAACGGCATCGCGGACGAACGCCCATTTCCGCCCGCGTTGCGACAAAATTGCACCCACGGCGGCCGCGCGAACCTCGGCTTCCGGGTCGCGCAGAAACTCCGCCAAGCCTTGCACCACGGCGGGATCGTCGATCGTTGCGAGTGCGGCAACGGCCACGCTGCGAACGCTCGGTTCGTTCGCGCGTTGGGCCGCATTCAGCACCGTTGCGGCTTCGCTCGAACGCCACGCGGTACGGCCATCGAGTGCGGAAAACGCAGCGATTCGCACGTTCGAACTGGGGTCGGTCAGTAGCGGGAACACCGGCCCTGGCTCGATGGCGACGGCGTCGCGGAGGCCACGGACTTCGGGCAGTGTGCGGATGTCGGAAAGTTGCGAGGGCCAGAAATGGCGGTTGCGGATGCGTGCGCAAAACTGCTTCGCACGGCGTCGAGGTTCGGCACCCGTTCGGTATAAATCGTAGAGCGCGGTAAGGCCGATGGCGATGAGCAACAGGATGCCGCGAACCGCCGGGGCCAGCGTGCCAGAGCCGTTCCGCGTTTGATGCCAACACCAACCGAATGCGAGTAAATAGAGCAAAATGATCGCGCCACTGGCGGGCGGTTGCCAGATTTTCCGCGAGCGCAGAAACGCCGCGCCGACCACCGCAAACACGATCGCACCGATGCCCAGCCTCGCCGAACTCGCCTCGGCGGCAAGCGTAACCAGCAACAGCGCAGGCGTGAATAGCAGGACGATGTCGAGGAAACGATCCGCGGCAGAATAGTAAACGGGAGGCTCGTCGCGCATGTCGCCCGTCGGGAAAAATCGAACGGATCAGTAAGGGCAATTGAAATCTAGAATCCGATTCTTGCCGGGTCAAACAGCGTACCGTCAGAAGGGCATTGATTTGGGGGCAAGGCGTCGAAGAATCCGACTGATCGCCCCAATTCTCGCGTCCGCGTTGAGATTTATGCCGTTTGACTCAACGACATCGGTTCGCGTAATGTCCGTTTTGCCTGGCCGCAACGCGAATATCATGTGAGTACATGCCTCGCACTTCGCTACGCAAGGCCTTCGCGGCGCGGCTAAACGAATCAGAAAATCGACTTTTCGCGCAATTTCATTTGCGTCGTTCGTCCGTAACGTGATGTTTCCTACTGGGAGTGACATAATGAACCGATTGCGAACGACTTGCCTTGAGATGCTCGAAGATCGTACGACGCCGGCGGCGGTGGGCGGACTCGACTTGCCGTTTGGCACGAATGGCCTCGTCGATGTCGCGTTCGACCTCGGAGGCTCGAAGGCCGATACCGCGAGTGCGGTGGCACAACATCTGGGCCAAATCTACGTCGTCGGATCGGCACAGAACGGGCCTACCGATGTCGATTTTGCTGTCACGCGATTGAACGCGAATGGCACGCTCGATACCGCCTTCGGCACCAAAGGCATCGTCGCGATTGGCTTCGACCTCGGTGGCACCAACATCGATCGCGCGACCAGCGTGGTCGTTCAAAACGATGGCCGCATCCTCGTTGCGGGGTTCGCGCAGATCGATGCTGCGGGCGATTACGACTTTGCCATCGCACGCCTGACTGCGACGGGCGAACTCGACCCGACGTTCGACACCGATGGTCGGCAGACGATCGCGTTCGACTTTGCGGGAAGCACAAACGACGACCGCGCAACGGGCATCTCAGTTGATGCAAATGGAAGCATCGTTGTCGTTGGCACCGTGGCCCGTGCGACGGCGGGCGACACGGACTTTGGCATCGCCCGGCTCAACGCCAATGGCAGCCTCGACGCGACGTTCGATATCGACGGACGGCAAACCGTCGGTTTCGATCTCGGCGGGAACAACGCGGACACAGCGGCGGGGCTTGTCGTGCTGTCGAATAATCGCATCGTTGTAGCCGGTTCGGCGGCCGTGAATGCAACCGGC
Source organism: Limnoglobus sp. (assembly GCA_043727665.1). Lineage (GTDB taxonomy): Bacteria > Planctomycetota > Planctomycetia > Gemmatales > Gemmataceae > Limnoglobus. The sequence continues at coordinate 7,983 of JAYSYI010000497.1, forward strand.
GATGTCGACTACGCTATCGCACGGTTGCTCGAAAACGGCAAACTGGACAGCACGTTCGATACCGACGGCAAGCAGACAATTGCGTTCGACCTCGGCGGAAAAAACAGCGACGAAGCGGCGGCGCTCGCGATCGATTCGAACGACAGAATCGTCGTCGTGGGTACCGTGGAAAGCGGCACGACCGGTGACCGCGATATCGGAGTGGCCCGCTTGCTTGCCAACGGCAAACTCGATGCGACGTTCGACGCCGATGGCCAACTCGCGCTCGGGTTCGATCTCGGTGGCACGAATCAGGATCGCGCAGCAGGTGTCATCATCGAACCCGGCACGAACCGGATCATCATCGCAGCCACTGTCGACCAGCCTACGCCCGGCGACACCGATATTGGCGTCGCCCGCTTCCTCCCCGATGGCAGCCTCGATGCCAGTTTCGACACCGATGGCCGCGCTGTGGTGGCGTTCGATCGCGGTTCGTCGAACGTCGACCGTGCGGCGGGTATCGCGTTCACCCCCGATGGTCGCATCATCGTGGCGGGCACCATCGACACCACGACGGCGGGCGATACCGACATTGGTGTGGCGCGGCTCGTTTCGAGTACGAATCTGGCGAATCGCCTCGTGGTTGGCGGTCGCAACGATGGCACGGCGCTGGCATACGATCTGGTGAATTCGCAGTATGTACAAGCGGGGACTATCGCGACCGGCGCACCGGCGACGATTCGCACCGTAATTGCCGACGTCAACGGCGATGGCTTCGAGGATACGATCACCGGCGTCGGCCCTGGTGGCGGTTCGCGGGTTCGCATCGCGCTCGGCATCGATCCGGCGATTGCCCCCTTCACTACTGTTGCCGCGCCCACCGAATTCGATGCATTCGAAGCGGGCTTCAGTGGCGGCGTGTTCCTTGCGGCTGGCGATATCGACGGCGATGGCCGGGACGAAATCGCCGTCAGCCCCGATGTCGGCGGTGGCGGCCGCGTGCAGATATATTCGTTCGCCACGAATGCCGTCACGCGTCGCGATAACTTCTTCGGCATCGACGATCCGTCGTTCCGTGGCGGTGCCCGCGTAGCGATGGGCGATGTCAACGGCGATGGCCGCGCGGACCTCGTCGTGGGTGCGGGGTTCCTCGGTGGGCCGCGCGTGGCGGTGTTCGACGGGAAGAATCTCGGCAAAAGTCAGGATAACCCCGGTCGGATCGTCGGCGACTTTTTCGCCTTCCCCGGCAGCGATGCGGCCAACTTGCGGAACGGAGTATTCGTGACCGTCGGCGACGTGAACGGCGATGGCAAAGCGGAATTGATCTTCGGCGGCGGACCGGGTGGCGGGCCGCGAGTGTATGTTCTCGACGGCCAACGCATCTCGGGTGGCGATGTCGTCGGTGCACAAAATAACCCCATCGCGAACTTCTTTGTGGCGGGCAACGATGCCGCCAGAGGGGGCGTGCGATTGGCCGTGAAAGACATTGATGGCGACAACCGCGCCGACCTCATCACCGCGAGCGGCGAGAACCAACTCGCACGAGTGCGCGTCTACCGCGGATCGACCGTCGTGCAGCCAAACGGCACCGAACCGCCACTGTTCCAGGAGTTCGACCCGTTCGGCACCGCCATCGCCGATGGCGTGTTTGTGGGTTGAGTTACTCCACCGAAACGACTTCGTTGCCGGCGCGGGTGCTGAGGGCTTGTAGCGTGGCTTGGGTTAACGTCGCTCGCAAGAATCGCACGCTGCCGTCGGCGAGCGCGAAGTTGGCACCGCCTGTGTGGCGGCTACCATAGGCGCACATTCGCAACCAAATGTCTGCCGAAATATCGGCCCAATTCACTTGCGGCGGCGGGCTGCCCGGCAGCGGTGCGGGGGGCGGAACGTATTCGACTTGGTACGTCGCATTGATCGGCGCGAAACTACTGAGCGCGACGGAGGCGATCGCCGACTGCCCAATTGGCGCACCCCACACGGCGAAGCCTTGCAGCGACAAAATCGGCGGGTTCGGCGTCGGCATGATCGGGGCCGTCGTCCACGATTCGTAATTGCTATCGCCCGGCAAACGCTCGCCCAAAAGTAGCGTATTCGACAGTCCATCGGTCACTTGCGCGATCTTCACCGGTTGCTGGTTCGCGACCGGTTTGGACGTCGGCCCCGTTTCGTGGAAGAGGCCATCGGCGGTGGCCAACGTCGGCGGGAACGACCGCGCCCCACCGTTGCCCGCATACGTCGAAACCCCTGCCGTGGAACTCCCGTATGTCAGTGGATTTTGCGCGACGTTCGCACTCGGGCAGACGAACATCGAAAGCGGCGTCGCACCGAGCGGATTGCTTCCCGTAAAGTTGTTCGAGGGGTTCGTATAGTTCCAGTTCGCCGCAATCGCGGGCTGTTCGATGTAAGCGAGAAGTTCGACGAAAAGCGACGTGTATCGCCCATCCGTGCCGACATGCGCGATGCCTGGCGGGAAACGTCCGATCGTCGATTCGTGCGCGTGGATCCCGAGCGCGAGTTGTTTCAGATTGTTCGTGCAACGAGTGCGGGCCGCGGCCTCACGCACCTTCTGTACCGCAGGCAACAGCAAGCCGATCAGGATCGCGATGATCGCAATCACGACGAGCAGTTCTATGAGAGTGAACCCGGTTCGCCGCAGTGTCATGTGCGTGTTTCCATTCGGCGGAAATGAAACTATCACTGACTTTATTCGCTGCAAACGCAACCGGCGCACGAATCGCCGGCATTCGCGCACAATTTCCAGTTGCCCAACCGTCACGCTCGCGCGCAGTATCGGCGAATCTTCATCCGGCGGACATTTTGTCTTCACAGGGATGTGTAATACTACAGCGTTGAACCACGACGCCGCTCACAGACGCACGGGGCATACCCCAAGCCTGCGGGCGGCGTCATTTTGTTTACAGTTCGAGATCGTGAATCGTGGAAATCCGGATCGCGCGAAGGATCGCGTGCTGCAACCGAGCGGCTTCCGTCA
>JAYSYI010000498.1:0-10941 GCA_043727665.1 Limnoglobus sp.
CGCGATGCGGAGATCCTTACAGACAAGCGAATCGCGTTCGATCTGGTCATTCTCGACGAAGCGCAGCGGATCAAGAATCGCGGGTCGAAGACGGCGAACACGGTCACGAGTATTCGGCGAACGCGAAGTTGGGCGATGACTGGCACGCCGATTGAAAACCACGCTGACGACCTCGTGAATATCTTCTCGTTCGTCGATCCGGGCCGCGTCCCGCAAGACTGCCCGCCACGGCAGATTGCCTCGCTAACGAGCGATTGCATTTTGCGCCGCACCAAGGACGATGTGCAATCGGACATGCCGCCGAAGATGATTAAGGACGTCGAAGTCGATCTGACGACGGCACAGCGAATCGCGTATGACCGTGCCGAAAACGACGGCATCATTCACCTCAACGAACTCGGCGACACGATCAGCGTCCAGCACGTGTTTCAGTTAGTGATGCGGTTGAAGCAGATTTGCAACTTCGACCCGCTCACCGGCGAAAGTGCGAAGCTCGAACAGCTCATGCACGACATGGAGGAAGTGGCCGCGAATGGGCGGAAGGCGATCATTTTCTCGCAGTGGGTGGAGCCGCTGAAAGTGATTGCAGAATCGTTGAAAGCGTACGGGCCGCTCCAGTATCATGGCCGCATTCCGCAGAACGAACGCACGCCGATCCTCGACCGCTTCCAGTCCGATCCCGATGCCCACGTGTTGCTGATGACCTACGGCACCGGCAGCGTCGGGCTGAACTTGCAGTTCTCGAATTACGTGTTCCTGTTCGACCGTTGGTGGAACCCGGCCGTCGAGGATCAGGCGATCAATCGCGCCCACCGCATCGGCCAGCGCCACCCCGTTACCGTGACGCGATTTCTCACCGAGAACACGATCGAACAGCGTATCGGCGACATCCTTGAGGCGAAGCGCAAGGTCTTCAACGATCTTCTCTCGCAAGCCGACAAGCCCGCATCGATCGGCCTGTCTGAAGATGAAATCTTCGGGTTGTTCGACATCGGAGCGCGACGCAAGAAAGCGGCGTGATGCGCGTATGTCCACGCACACGATCCGCCTAAACGGCTTCTGGATAGCGACGGCAATTCCCACGGGAATGCGCTTCACACGAGCGTTCGGCAAACCGCGCACGCTCGATGCAAATGAAACCGTTTGGATCGTTGTTGATTCCTTACAAACGATTGGCATCGTTCGTGTCAACGAAACATTTCTTGGCAATTTTGCGGCCGCAACGCCCTTCGCGTTTGAAATCACTCCACTGCTTTCGAGTCGGAACCAAATCGCTTTCGATCTCGCGACGAGTGTGGAAGTCGCCATTGATGGCGTCGTGTTGGAGATCCGCCGAAGCGACGTTTAACGTTATCGACAAGTGCGAATCGAGAATTACCGTTGTCTTGGTCGTTCGCGCGGCCGATTTCACGCTCTTGGAAATCGCGATGGGCTAAACGTCCACTAATAGCGAACGAATCGCGATGCCGCCTATTCTTTGCTGGCGGAGTCGTTGCGTTGGGACGGCGGATTGCGTAAATTGACTATTCATTATCTTGCTCGCATTTCCGATGCTCGTGCGCAGAGGGCCGATAGATGTCCATCGAAGTTCCGTGCCCGAATTGTCAATCGGTGTTGAAGGCCCCCGATGGGATGGCGGGAAAGAAAGCGCGGTGCAAGAAGTGCCAGCATCCGTTTCGCATTCCGGGGACAGCAATTGCGCCGGTCGATAGCGTCGCCGATTCAGAACATCTCAGCGTGGTCGCGCCTTCGCCGTTCGCGTTCGATGGCTCCGCCGAGGCGACGCCGGTTTCGCCACTTCCCTCCGCAAAACCCCTGAAGTCATCGAAGCCAGTTGCCGTACCCGCGGAAGAGCCGGATAACCCGTTCTCGATGCCCTCGGCGGCCATTCCCGATGATGACGATACGCCACCGGAACCGAAGTCCAAATCGAAGTACCGTAAAGGCGATTCCAAAGCCGATGCGAAGGCCGATTCCAAAATCGAAAAGTCAAAGTCGAAGTTTGGCCAACCCGCGGCCGCGAAGACTGGCGGTGGCGGCGGGCTGAAAAAGATCCTGATGTTCGGCGTCGCCGGGTTGCTGTGTGCAGCAGGGGGCGCGGCGGGCATTTACTTCTTCATGATGCCCAAAGAAAAGCCTGCGGTGGCAATGTTACCGACCGCACCGGCTCCGGTTGTTGTCGAGAAAACAAAAGACGAAAAGAAGGCTGCGCCCACGCTGAAAAAGGGGAACGTCACCAGCAACGAGCCGAACAAAGCGGCAGTCGCCGCGAAGCCCGAACCGGGCGCGAAGGGGAAATCGCGGGTCGTGTTCAACATCCCGCGAACGCTCGATAAAATTCCGGACCCGACGAAGCTGGCGATCCTCGAAAAACCGAAGGATCTAATCGCGTTGGACCACAACACTGGTACGGTGCGGAAGGTGATCGTCGGCGGGAAAGATGGCCCCGTGGCGGTCGTCATTCGGCATACATTCGATGGCTTTCAAGGGAAGGGCGGGAAGGACACCGTCGATCGCTATTCGCTGACGTCGGGTACACGCGTCGATCGCACCGAGATCGAATCGGATGGCCTCACATGGCCGCGGGCGACGGACATCAGCCCGAACGGCGAACGCCTCGCCATCGATTCGCCTGCGAACAAAATCACGATCTACCAACTCAGCGATAAGGGGAAGAAACTCCTTGATGGCTTCGACCCGTACCCCGATGCGAAGGGCAAGTCGCCGGGCATCGCGGCAATCTACTTTCTCGACGACAATTCGATCGCGGTCGTTTCCAAAGAAGGCACTGCCGACGTATTCGATATTACGACGAAGGCGAAAACGGTAACGGGCAAACCGCTGCCCACCGTGCCGACTTCGCCGTTGGCGGAGAACCGCAGCGTGGCAATCAGCCCGGATCGTAAGCTAATTGCGGTGTACGCTGGGGGTACCGTTTACGAAATTCCGACGGCCACCTGCGAGCCAAAAGTCAGCACAACGCTCGGTAACGCACCGATGGATGGCCTTGCACTCGCGATCGACGACTCGGGAACGCGCTTTGCCGTTGCGTATCAGGCGGGTCAGGCGCAAGGGGCCGACGCGGTCCCGTACACCCGCATTGCCCACGCGCGATTCGGCGACCCCGAGACGAAGGCCGATCAACCCGTCAATGAAGAATTCGGTGTGCCAGCCAGGTGCGCGTGGGTCAGTCCAGAAGCGTTCGTGATGGTTTCCGCGAACCAGGTCGGATTCCTATTCGATGCGGATCAAGGCGGCAATCAGATCATCGCTGGGTTGCGTCCGCCTAATCCGGGCGTATTTTGTTTGTACGCGCAAGATCGTTACTGGTGCCTTCTCAGCGATGCGACCGACGCGGCCAAGAAATCGATCCTCGTTAGTACGCCATTCCCGCCGCAAGAATACCTGCCGCTCGTTTCCGCCGGGAAGGAAAAACCGGTGGCTCTGCAAGTGTCGGCGAAGGGAATCGCGAAGTGAAATTTATCCCTGGGAGTTCGTCGTAATGCCCGTTCACGATTTCCGTTGCCCGCACTGTAACGGCATCTTTCGTCTGTCCGATATGCAACTTGGCAAGAAACTCCGTTGCGGAAAGTGCAACGAGATTTTTACTGCGCCCACGGCCGGGGAACTCGGGGTGAAGCCGATCGCCCCCGTCAAACCGATCGCGACGCCGATTGTTGCGAAGCCCCTCACGACGCCCTCCGAAGAACCTGCGCCGTACTTGACCATCGAAGTCGATGTTCCTGTTCGACGACAACTGAAAGCCGTAGCCAACGCAACGTCGAAACGCGAAGTTCGGGACGATGATGAAGACGATGACCGAGACGCGCGACCGAAGCCGAAAGTCGGCGTGGCCGCAATCGTCCTCATTGGCATCGGGTTGGCATTCCTCGTTGGGGCCAGTGTGATCGGTTACGTGATTACCACGGGGTTCCGGGCCGTTCCGAACGCGAATCCCGTTGCCGTCGCGCCGTTCAACCCGGCGGGGAACGCGGTGCCGGCGAACCCGCGGGTCGTGCCACGGAATCCGCTGGACGGGCCGAGACTAATCGGCAAGCCGTATGTGCCAGTGCCCGTCACCGTTCCTGTGCTAACGGCTACGCCACTCCCCGATGGCCGAGGCATTGTGACATTCCCGAACCCCGTGGCCGGTGTGGCCGTCGGCGGTGGTGGGCGATTTTTGATGCTTGTGCAATCGACTGAACTGCAACTGGCGATCTTCGACGTGCAGCAAGGAACGATCGTCGAGTACTTCCCACTTGAAGATGCCAATGCACTCGTCGCCGCCAACGCGACCTGTGCCATCGTGGTTTATCCGAAGAAGAACACGATCGAACGCTACAACTTGCTCACGCTGAAAAAGGAACACAACGGCCCGTTCGAGACGAACGGATCGGTGCGCGTGCGGGCCATCGCGATGGGTTCCGCATCCGCCGGTCCGTTGGTCGTGCTCACCGAAACCAAAGAATCGAAGGATCTCATTAAATTTTACGACCCGACGGACATTCAACGGTACGCGATACCAAACACCTCCGAGCGCGATTATTGGGGACAACTCGAAGGGGACCAGATCGAAGGGATGGGTCGTGCCTCGCCGAACGGTAAGCTGTTCTCGTTTACCATCGCGAAAGTTCGCGGCTTTGGGAGGCCGTCTACCAATGGGATGATCGTGGCTTTCAATAATACCGAAGCAAAATATGCGTTCCCGGCGCAAGAGGTATACCCGGCTGGCGATGCGAGCGGATACTTCGGTAAGGGCGGATACTACGGTCCCGATGGCAAGTCGTTACCCGGCATCCCGAACGAGCAAAGCCAAGAGCAGTGGATTCCGGCGGTTCACGGTTCGCTCAGCATTCGCACATCGAGCCGAACTAGCAACAAGCGCGACGTGATTGCCCAACTGACGGTTCATAAAATTGGGCAGTTGATGCCGGTAACGACGCTGCCAAAACTCCCGATTACCACCAGCCTGTACACCATCGACTCGACACAGATCGATCTCGCGAATCACCTGTTCCTGATTCCCGACGCGAAATTACTCGCTGTACTCGATGTGAAACGCACGACGCTATATCTACGTCGCTTCGATCCGGATGCGGTACCCCCAGTCAAGTAAAGGGCGTTCCGGTAGAATGATCTCTTTCCCTAACAATCTCCGCGCGAGGAACACCGGTGTCCACCGACCGCATTAGCGATTACCTGACTCAGTTCGCACAAACTCGCACGCAGTTGCTCGATCAACTCCGGCGCGTCATCATCGGGCAGAACGATGTCGTCGAACAGATTCTTGCGGCGATTTTCACGCGGGGGCACTGCTTGCTCGTCGGCGTACCGGGCTTGGCCAAAACACTCATGGTGTCGAGCATCGCGCAGATTCTCGATGTCGGTTTCAAGCGCGTGCAGTTCACCCCGGACCTCATGCCGTCGGACATTACCGGCACGACGGTTCTGGACGAAACCCCCGAAGGCAAACGCGAGTTCCGCTTCATTCAGGGGCCGATCTTCGCGAACATTTTGCTCGCCGACGAAATCAACCGCACGCCCCCGAAAACGCAAGCCGCCCTGTTGCAGGCGATGCAAGAACGCGAAGTCACGATCGGCTCCGAGACGCACAAACTCCCCGACCCGTTCTTCGTGATTGCCACGCAGAATCCGATCGAGCAAGAAGGCACGTATCCGCTACCGGAAGCGCAACTCGACCGCTTCATGTTCAACGTGAAAGTCGATTACCCCACACTCGACGAAGAGAAGCGCATCGTCAGCATGACCGCGAAAGACGAGACGGCGGAACTTTCGAAAGTGCTGACAGGCAAGGCGATTCTGAACTTGCAGAAACTCGTTCGCAGCGTACCCGTCGGAGACTACGTTACCGATTACGTGGTGAAGCTCGTGCGGGCCACGCGGCCACAAGACCCGACCGCACCCGAGTTCATCAAGCGGATGATCGACTACGGCGCAGGCGTACGGGCGGGGCAATATCTGGTGCGAGCGGGGCAAGCGTTTGCGGCGATGGACGGCCGGTTTAGCGTTGCCATCGACGACATTAAGAAGGCCGCAATCCCCGTGTTACGCCACCGTCTCGCGGCCAACTTCCAGGCGCAAGCCGAGGGCAAAACCAGCGACGACATCGTCGTCGAATTGCTCAAAACCATCAGCGACCCCGAACCCGCCAAATACGTGTCCGGTGCGAAGAAGAAACTATAACCGGCGTGCCGCCAAGTGAAGTGGACAGTTGAATCCGGAAGGAGTTCCCATGATCATGCCATTCAGCCAAGAAGTCTGTAGGCGATTGCCACTCGCTGACGCATCGTTGAAGCGGATCCTTAATGTAATCGATAAGACATCCCATCACACCGGTTCGGCGACGGCTTCAAGGAAGCGGTAGCCGACGCCACGGACGGTCTCGATCAGTTCGACTTCGGCACCGGCGGTACTGAGCTTCTTGCGCAAGGTCTTGATGTGTACGTCGATCGTCCGTTCGAGAACGATCGAGCCTTCGCCGATAGCGGCATCCATCAGTTGATGGCGAGTAAACGCACGCCCCGGTTGCCGTACCATGCATTCGAGTAAGCGAAACTCGGTCGGCGTCAGGTCGAGCGCATCCGCATTATACGTCACGCGGTGCCGTACGCGATCGACCTTCACGTCCATATGTTCGATGACATCGCTCGGGTCGCTCGTCCCCTCAATGCGGCGAAGAATCGCCTTCACTTTCTCGAGCAAAACCTTATTGCTGAACGGCTTCGAAACGTAATCGTCCGCCCCCATTTTGTACCCGATCACTTGATCGTTCTCTTCGGCACGGGCCGTAATCATGATGATCGGAATGTCGCGGGTTCGCTCGCCCGAACGCAATTCGCGGCATACTGTCAAGCCGTCGAGAGTCGGTAGATTCAGGTCCAAAAGCATCACATCGGGGATGATCGTTTGCGCTTTCCGCAGCCCCTCTTGCCCATCGTGTGCGATGATCGTTTCGTAGCCTTCGCGGTTGAAGTACCACGCGATCGACTGCGTCAGTCCGCGTTCGTCTTCGACGATTAAAATGCGTGGCTGTGGCACGGGGAAACTCCAGTGGTGAGTGTCGAGTAGTGATTGACGAGTTTGCCGACTTAACCGAACCGGCCCGTGATGTAGTCTTCCGTTTGCTTCTTAGTCGGCTTCGTGAACACTTGTCGCGTCGGCCCGGCTTCGACGAGGTGGCCTTCGTAAAAGAACGCGGTGATGTCCGAAACTCGTGCGGCTTGCTGCATGTTGTGCGTGACGATCACAATCGTGTAATGCGTCTTCAAATCGTCGATCAGGTCTTCGATTTTCGTCGTCGATTTTGGGTCGAGGGCGCTCGCCGGTTCGTCCATGAGCAACACTTGCGGGTCGGTGGCGAGCGCCCTCGCGATACACAGCCGCTGTTGTTGGCCGCCCGATAGCGCGAGTGCGGACTGTACGAGGCGATCCTTGACTTCGTCCCAAAGTGCGGCTTGCTTTAGGCAGCGTTCGACGAGTTCATCAAGAATGCGGCGATCATTCTGGCCGGCCACGCGCGGGCCGAATGCGACGTTCTCGTAGATCGATTTCGGGAACGGATTCGACTTTTGAAACACCATGCCCACTCGCCGACGCAAGTCGACAAGATTGACATCGCGGTCGTAAATATCCTTGCTATCGAGGAAAATTTGCCCGGTACGCTTCGTACCATCAATGAGGTCGTTCATCCGGTTGAGCATCCGGAGCAACGTCGATTTGCCGCATCCGCTCGGCCCGATAAACGATACGACTGAGCATTGGGGGATGACGAGTGAAATGTCGAAGAGAGCTTGCTTGCCGGGGTACCAGAAGTTAACGCCATTGAGGCCAAACTTCGGCCGCGACGACGCGATATTGAACGAAGACTTCCCGGCTGTTTCCCGAGCCGTCACGATATCGGTGAACATCCGGGTCACGTTGAGCCTCCCACGTTTGGAGCCGTTGTCTTCACAACTGTTGTAGACCCAAATTGTGAAGAACGCGAGAAGGAACGATGAAGACGCCGCGTGACTCAGCAATTCGGGGCCGATTGCAAGGCGCGTCGGATCATCCTGATAAAGTAAAGTGCATTCCGTCATCCTGCTTGAAATGTATCTACTATGCCGAACGAACGTTATCATGTCCGCGTGGCCAAAGAATCTTTCATCTTTAGCTGCGGGCACTTCATCACACTCGATGGCGATCAGTGCGAGCGATTGCACGGCCACAACTACCGCGTGGGCGTCGAAGTCGAAGGGCCACTCGACGAAAATTACTACGTCTTCGACTTCATCGCACTCCGCGATCGCACGCTAGCGATTACGACCGAACTCGATCACCACATGCTGATCGCGATGCGAAACCCGCTGATCCCCGTCGTCGTTACGGCGAAGTCGGTGCGGGTGAATTTCGGCGACAAAGAATGGATATTCCCACGCGGCGATTGCGTCTTGCTCGACATCGAAAACACGACAGCGGAACTGCTGGCGAAGTGGATCGCCCATCGGCTCATCGCCGACTTGCGGAGCCGCCACTTCTCCCCGCAAGTCTTGCGGCTCGAAGTCGAAGAAAACATCGGCCAGACGGCAGTCTTCCACTGGACCGCCACCGACACGTTTTGAATCGATCGAAATTCGTTCAGCCGCGCCGCGTAGTCTTCGGAGCGAAGCGCGGCCTGGATGTGTCGGGTGATATCGCGAATGTTATGGGAGTTCACATCCCGCGCTTCGCATCGCAAAGCCTGCGCTGCTAAACGCCGATGTACCCATCCAGTGGGTGCTGGTTTTTCGCCCTCGCCTATAATGCCCACATGACGGTCACACCCCTGCAAGGCATCACCTACACCTGTTTCGGGCTGAGCTACATTCTCGCGCTCGGTTTCGAGATCGCGCGGGTACGCTGGCCGCGTGCTGGCTTGCGGTCGCTCGGGCTGATCCTCGGTGCGGTTGGCTTGCTTACGCACACTGCGTATCTGGCACTTCACCACCCTAGCCCGGCTGCGCCGTATGGGTCGTTGTTGCTGCTCGCGTGGGTGCTCGCGGTGTTCTACTTTTACGGCACGATCCACCATGCGCGGCAGGCGTGGGCGGTGTTCGTGTTGCCCGTCGTTATCGGCCTCGTCGGGCTGTCGCTGTTGCTGATTACCGGCGACAATGCGAATGACATTGATGTGCCGGCGTGGTTGTTTGGCGACACGCTTTGGGGCGCGATCCACGGCTTCCTGCTGCTCTTTGCCGCCGTCGGCGTCAGCATCGCGTTTCTCGGCAGCGTCATGTATCTCGTACAAGCGCGACGTTTGCGAAACAAGCTCAATCCGCTCGGTGGTATCAAAATCCTCAGTCTCGAACGGCTCGAGGCGATGAACCGCCGCAGTGTCAATTTCGCGTTTCCGCTGCTCACGGCGGGGCTGATTCTCGGCGGCATTTTGCTCAAGCGCGAACACGACACGATCGGGAATTGGTGGTCGCTCAAAGTCCTCGGCACCATCGGCCTTTGGAGCGTGTCGGCGCTGTTGCTTTACATGCGATATGCGGCGAATGTCGGGGGGCGTCGGCTGGCGATTCTGTCGATCCTCGCGTTCGTGCTGCTCGTTGCCGTGCTGGCCACCGCACACCCGTTTGCGGAGGTCGCGAAGTGAACCTCCGGGCCATCGGCTGTAATTTCCAGACTGCAAACGTCGAACTCCGCGAGAAACTCGCCTTCACCCCCGAACGCCAGGCGTTTGCGGCCAGCGAACTCTCGGCACGCTTCGGCTGCGAAACGGTGATTCTCAGCACGTGTAACCGCGTCGAACTCTACGTCGGCCGTGCGCAAGGCGGCTCGCATTTCGACCTCGACCTCGCTGCGGAATTCCTCGGCGAGACGCACGGCCTGCCTGGCGAGCGCGTCCGCCCGCTACTTTACGCACATTCGGATGCCACCGCCGTGGCGCACCTGTGCCGCGTTGCTGCCAGCCTCGATTCGCTCATCGTCGGCGAAGGGCAGATCGCCGGGCAAGTGAAACAAACTTTCGAGTCCGCACGCAAGCAGGGTACCACTGGCCCGTTGATGAACGCACTGTTTCCGCACGCCCTTCGCACCGCGAAACGCATTCGCACCGAAACCGGCATCTCCAGCGGGCACGTCTCGGTTTCAAGCGTCGCCGTCGATTATGTGCGCCAAGTTTTCGATTATTTCGAAGACAAAACCGTGCTGGTAATCGGCGCGGGGAAGATGGGCAAACTCACGCTGAAGCACCTGCAAGAACTGAAACCGGGCCGCATTCTGGTGACGAATCGCAGCCCGCAGAAGGCGATCGAACTCGCGGGTTACTGCGGCGGGAAAGCCGTGCCGTGGGAGAAACTCGACGATGCGTTAGCCGAGGCCGACATCGCACTGAGCACCACGGGGGCCGCCGAACCGATTGTCTCGCGGAAGCGATACCACGAGATGATCCAGCCGCGCCGAACCGGCGGTACGCTCGTGGTGCTCGATATTGCCGTGCCGCGCGACTTCGACCCGGCGATCCACGATGGCGACCGCGTTTGCGTGTTCAACATCGACGACTTGACGCGGGTTCGGGAACAAACGCTGGCGCAACGTCGCAAACATATCGCGCCCGCCGAAGCGATTGTCGTGGCCGAGGTGAAGGCATTCGTCGACGACTGGCAGCGCCGCAAGAACGGCCCCGTGATTCAGCAGTTGCGTACCGAAGTCGATAAAGTCCGTGCCGATGTGGTGCAACCCCTGTTAGCAAAACTCGACGGCAAACTGACGCCAGCCGAGAAAGAATACATCGAAGGCGCGTTCAAGCTCTTTCAGAACAAGTTGCTCCACGGCCCAATTGCTGCACTTCAAGAAGCCAGTCGCGAAGGCAGTAGCGGTTCGTTGCTCGAAGCGGTGAAAAAGCTCTTTCGCCTCGGGTGAATCTTGACGTTGACACGGCATCGCGGCGGTGACTAA
>JAYSYI010000499.1:0-10914 GCA_043727665.1 Limnoglobus sp.
AGCCAGTGAATTTCTTGCCGAGTTCGTCGAGGAGTTCCTGGTTACTTGCGGGGTTGCTGATCCGCACATCGTCGACTTCGTTGATGATGCCTTGGCCGAGGAAATGCCCCCAAACGATGTTCGCGAGGTTCTTCGCGAAGTACGGATTCTCCGGCGACGCCAGCCACTCGGCGAGAACCGCACGGCGGTCTTTCCCTACGACATCTGGCTCCGCCCCACCGAGGAACTTCGGCTTCATCGGGCGAGCATATAGCGGGTGATTCACTTCGCCACCACCGGCGTTGAATACGATCAACTCGCGTGGGTCGTCGGCTCCTTTACGCCCGACCTGACTGAAGAACGAGGCAAAACCGTAGTAGTCGTTCATCGTCCAACGGTCGAACGGGTGGTTGTGGCACTGCGCACACTGGATGCGCATGCCCATGAATACTTGTGCCACGTTTTCCGTAACTTTGACGATGTCCGTTTCGATCTGGTAGTAGTTCGTCGCGGGGCTTTTGAACGTACCGCCGCTCGCGCCGAGGAGTTCCTTCACCCATTCGTTCGTCGGTACGTTGCGGGCGATCTTGTCTTGCAGCCACGTGTAGTAAAGCAGCATCGATTTCGGGCTGACCTGGGTGATGCCACCCGAGCGAATCTGAAGCAGTTCGGACCACTTCAACACCCAAAGCTCGGCAAACTCTTTGCGGTCGAGCAGTTCATCGACGAGCAGTTCTCGCTTGTTCGGGAGCGTGCTGACCATGAATTTTGCATACTCTTCCGAAGATGGCACGACACCTGTGACATCGACGAACAGACGGCGAACGAAGGTCGCATCGTCGCACAACTCCGATGGTTCGATGCGCAGCTTTTTGAGTTTCGCATTCACCAGCGTGTCGATGTAATTGTTTTCTGGCACGCTCGGAAACGCGAACTGCATCCCCTTGGGCAACGTGATGAATGGCACGCCGATGGTAAAGGTCGCGAAGCGAGCCATAACGAATGCTTCGCCGCGTTCGCCCGCCAACACATTGCCGGTGCCATCGATCTTCGCAGCGTTATCGTTGTTACTCAGGAACAGTGCCAATGAAGTCACATCGCGATCCGTGCCATCGGAGTATTTCGCACGTACGACAACGCGCTGTTTTTCGCCTTTGCCATCGAGCACGCCACCGGGGGGGAAGACTTCCATGCTGACGGGAGCGGCTACGGTGGGCAGATCGAGTGGGGCATCGGCTTCGAGCCAGCGAACGAAAGCATTGTAATACTCGTCGCCCTCGGTCATCTTCTTGCCGCCGGTGTGCGGAACTTTACCCGTCGATTTCTCTACGAGCAAAGACTCCGCAGGAATTGCGAGGTTGATGCGTCGCCCGTTCATTTCGCGGGTGAGGCGGAAGTGGTCGCCGTCTGGATCGAAGCCGAACAACGATAGGCGGAATCCATCCTTACCGCGTGCGGCGCCGTGGCAGCCGCCGACGTTACAACCCGTTCGCAGAAATACCGGCATCACATCGAGTTTGAACGAGATCGGGCGATCTGCCGCCGCGCTAACGACCTTCACCGGCACTTTCACCGTCTGCCCGGCGAACACCACGATCATCTCGGTTACACCATCGGCAACTGGGGTGATCGTGAAGTTATCGCGTTTGACGAGTGCGGGGTTTGCGAACGTGATCTGAGCTTGTTCGGTGACATCCCGTGTAATGCCCGATAACTCCGTTACTTGGACGACGAATGTCTGTTTGTCGCGCGACGTTTCGAGGTTGATATCGGGTGGGTAAACCGCAACCTTGACGCCCATAACAGCGGGCGATACGGGAGCAACGGCGGGAGCCGGCACAGGCGCGACGACGACCGGAGCAACAGCGGGTGCGACGGGCTTCGCGGCAACTGGTGCCTGAGCATTAGCCGAGGACATTGCGACGGCAAACGCGATTATCGTAATGGCAAGTCGCATGTTGTAGTTCCTCATGCGTGGTGAGTCCGGTTGTTTCGACGCGATCATTCGGGTTTACTTCTTCGGTACGACAGCCGCTGGAGGAACAGGAGCCGGTTGACCGGCTTTTAGGGCCTTTTCGCGGTCTTCTTGCTCAAGCCGAAGCTGTTCGAGGCGTGTGAGTCGTTTTGTCATCGGCGGGGCGACGGCGACTGCGGCAGGCACGGGCACTGCCGGTTTCGGCGCGGCGGGAACAACCGCCACGACTTTCGGCGGCAGTGGCACGTCGATACGCAGTTCGTTCCCACCGACCGAGTGCAACAGTTTCTCGCCGTTGTGGACGATCTCAACCTGAACGTATGTGCCATGCTTCCCGGCAGGGCTTGTTTTGTCCGTCGTTAAGTTGAAGACGATTTCCTTCTGCTCTTTCGTGAACTCGATCGCCGTCGCGACGACCTTGGCAGGCAGGCCGATAATCGTCGCTTTCGCTTTGCCTTCGAACGGTGTAGTCGTTGTTACTTTGCAGACGATCTGGGTCGTTTGCCCCTGTTCAGCGGCGGATCGATCTTGCGCGAACACAACAAACGGCGGTGCGATTTCAATCGAGAACAACTGAGATGACACCCATAACGGCCCGCTACTCGCGGCAGTGGTCGGGTCATTTGGTTTGGGTGTCGGGCCGCCAGTTACAGTCGCAACGGCGATGAACGCGGTCTTCCACTTGCGGGGAGCGGCATTCGGGGCCGCATTCGTATAAACGAGTGCTTCTGTCGCCCCTTCCGCGATAACGGTCTGACCCGCAATTCCGGTGCCGGGCGGCGTGAATAACGGGTAAACCGTGATCGCACCTTTGAATGTCGGTGCCCGTTTCGCGATGACTTTCAGATACATCGAGCCATTCTGCACCAACGGGGATTTCGGTTCGACGACATCAATGCTAAACGGCGCGACATCGGTGACCGCCACCGCGATTCGGTCCGTGTAATGCTTGTGATACGGTAAGTTGTTCCCGCCGATGTTGAAGTTCACATCGAGCGCGGTCCGCGTCGTTGCGATCACTTTCGGATCGCTCGGTTTCGCCTGAAAATCGCAGAGAACACCGCCCAATGGGGCATCGGCTTTCGCTTCGAACACGACCGGCACTACGGCTTGTCCGGGATCGACGTTGTCGGCGGTTGCGATGACGCCCGGCGGCAGTTTGTCGAACGCGATCGTGGCCAGCCCACCCCAGTCGACGCGGTTCGCTTGCACGATCGTTGCAAAGCGATTCCCACGCGGCACGCTAATGACTTGGCGATCTTGGTTCGAGAAGTTGTTCCCGTCCACCTTCGGTAAACCCGTCGATGTTGAGGCTACGGGCACTGTGATTTCGATGCGGTAGAAGTAGTCGATTCCGCCCTTTTTCAGGTGGTCGTGTACCGACAATACGTAATCGCCGTCTTGCGGGATTGTGAAGCGGAAATAGCTATCGGGGCCGATGGCATCGTCGTTCCCAACGAGGTACGTCCCCAACGCATTGTTCGTCCAGAGGTTCAAGTGCATGACGGGATCGAGTGCCGAACCGACTCGTCTCGCGTAACAATGGAAGTCGTAGACTTGGCCTTTTTTGGCTGAAAATTTCATGTAGTCCGTTTCGCCCGCCGTTGAAACAACGCCGTTGAATGCACCGGGAGCGGCACCCACCAATGCCGTGGCTGCGGTGTTCGCATTCGCGACTTCGCTTGCATTCGGCACATCGACGATACGGAATCGCATACCCGCAGGGTGAATGCCATCTGGCGTGGTGCAATGGACGCGGAATTGGTCGCTGCCCACTGCCGGTAGCTTGATTTTCTGCTTGATTTCGCCGCTCGGATCGCCGATGAAGCGGACTTCAAGTTCCTCGCCGGGCTTGCCACCCGAGGGAACGACGGCCGTAGGTCGCGGGAAATTACCGACGTGCAATTGATAAAAACCCGACCCCGTGTAGGCACTGTCGCGAACCATAATCGTATATTTCCCGTCGGCGGGAACAATAATCGAACAGCCACAGTCTTGCGTGTACATCGGCGAATCATCGCCGAGCGCCAGTTCGAAACGCTTGTCGTTCAGAATCGCCACGTATGGGTCGAAAAAGCCGATCCCGAGCCGCATTCCTTCGACTTCTACGGATAGTCGCTGACCTTTTTTACACTCGACGACAAAGTAATCGACGTCTTCGGACGTGATTAAGCCTTGGACGGTCGTGTTGATCGCGATTGGTTGCGGTAGGGCAAACTCGTTGTTCGGTTCTTTTTCCTGCACGATCGGTAAGGCACCGATCCACAATGTGCGAAATTCCGTGATTCCCGATGCCGTACGTATGCGAAACCCATGCTCGCCTAATCGACAATCGGCTGCGATTGTCAGCGTCGCACGCAACTGATCCTTGCTCATCACTTCGAGTTTGGCGACCGTAATGCCCGGATAATAAATCAGCAGTTCCGGTGCATCGTTGACGTTCGAACCGTTGAACAACAGCGTCGCAGTGGTACCGCGCTGGGCACCGTACGGGTTGATGCTGTTCAGGTGCGGATCGACGGCGAACGCGGTGCCAATACTGCCACCGAGAAGCCAGAACGCGAGCAAGAATCGGAAGGTGTGGCGCATGGGTGGGGCCTCAAATGAATCGGCCGCGTTGCGAGGAGGAGCAGTTGCTCTTCGTTCGTTCACGCGGCCGGGTGGTTCGGACAATTACGCCAAGAGTTCTTTTCGCGTATGACCTTCGCGAACGATGTCGATCGGGCGATCGCCGGGCGACATTAACTTCTTCTCGGCGTTGATACCCATGCAGTGGTAAACGGTGTGGGCCAAATCCTCAACCGTAAGCGCGTCTTCGTCAGGTTCGCTTGCGGTCGCATCAGACTTGCCGTAAATCGAACCCTTCTTGATGCCGCCACCCGCGAGTGCAACGCTAAACACTTTCGGCCAGTGATCGCGACCCGCATTCGTGTTGATCTTAGGCGTACGACCGAACTCGCTGCTCACCATCACGAGCGTCTTGTCGAGCATTCCGCGTTCTTCGAGGTCGCGAATCAGGCGGGCAAACGCCTGGTCGAACGCAGGCAGATTCGCACGCATGTTCGCGGTGATCTGGTTGTGATAATCCCAACCCGAATAGTGAACCGTCACGAACCGCACGCCCGCTTCGACGAGGCGGCGTGCCATCAGGAATCGCTGACCAGCAGCATTTCGACCGTACTCATCGCGAAGTTTCGGCGTTTCTTGATTGATGTCGAACGCCGCACGGGCCTTCTCGCTCGAAATCAGACCGTATGCACGCTGATAGAACGTATCCATCGCGGCGAGGTTGTCGGACTTTTCCTTCTTGGCGAAGTGCTCGTTGACCGCTTCGAGCATCGATCGACGGCCATCGAATCGCTCGGGTGTCACGCCACCGGGGAGTTGGAGGTCTTGGACCTTGAACCCGCCGTTTGCCGGATCACTACCGAGTGCGAACGGGCTGTAACTGCTCGAAAGGTACCCGCTTTGTGCGTAGTTGGTGACGATGTTCGGCACGGCCACGTACGGCGGCAGATTGTTCCGAACGCCGAGTTCGTGGCTAACCACGCTACCCATACTGGGGAAGGTGATGGCTGGGCTGGGGCGGTACCCCGTGAACATGTTGTGCGTACCGCGTTCGTGGGCGGCTTCGCCGTGGGTCATGGCGCGAGCCACGGTAATTTTGTCCGCAATCGCTGCGGTTTGCTTCATGCTTTCGCTGAAGAGCACGCCTTCAAGTTTCGTCTGAATCTGCGTCATGTCGCCGCGATATTCGATCGGGGCATATGGTTTTGGATCCCAACTCTCTTGGTGGGCCATCCCGCCGGGCAGGTAGATGTGAATGATCGACTC
Source organism: Limnoglobus sp. (assembly GCA_043727665.1). Classification (GTDB taxonomy): domain Bacteria; phylum Planctomycetota; class Planctomycetia; order Gemmatales; family Gemmataceae; genus Limnoglobus. Next base: position 5,789 of record JAYSYI010000499.1, read on the forward strand.
CGCTTTTGGCCCCTTCGCGGGTGCCGCTACGGCCGAGGGAGCCGCCGCTTGTGCGGCTTGCATCCGGAAGAAGCTTTCGAGCGATAGCCCGAGTCCACCGAGGAATCCGACACGCAGCATCGTGCGTCGGGGCAGCGGCGAGCCTAAGCAATTGAGCGGGTTCGTCACGGTCGGATCTCCCATGCGATGAAGCGTGTAGTCTGGCGGGCACTCAACAGTCATCTCACTTTACGCGTCATCAGACGCGAAAGGTTGAGCTTGAGTTTCCAGTTCCGCAAAATAATTCCCGTCGCTGGCAATATAGCTTGCGATTAGGAATCGTAACGTCGAGATCGCCCAATTGTCGGGCGTAGTAGGCGGGGTGAGGACACTAACTTAGCAAAGCATAGGCAAACTTTACCGGCTAGTCAATCGCCAACTGTCAACAAATTCACAAAACGATTCATTTTACACCCGACGCGCTCAGCAGGGTTCGATATAACTTACCAAACTGTGCGATTGGAACAATTTATACGCAGGGCTTGTATTGCCTCAAGCAAAACCTTGGCGTCAGCCAGGAAATCGTCGCTTCACCTGCGATCGCATCGACTGCTGGTGCCAAACGTGCCATTTCTGGCAACATGGGACAATTATTGAATTTCGGTTGCTTAAGTCAATTATGAGAAACCGTTTCCAGTCATTTTTCGAATCGGCACGATTTCATTCGCATTTGCTTCACATATCTTGGATAATCTCCAAAACCTCTCTCAGGAGCCATCATGATGTACCAGATCGATCGTCGTTCATTTCTCACCGTTGCGGGTGCTGCGGTTGGGACGGCGTTACTCAGCCAGACGAGTTCGGCCGCCACCGAAGATGACTTCGGTGGGTTCACCGTTGGCGTGCAGTCGTACACCTTCCGCAACTTCAACCTGGAACAGATGCTGAAGAAAACGCAGGCGCTCGGCCTGAAATACGCCGAGTTCTACCGTGGCCACATTCCTACCGATAGCAGCCCGGAGAAGATCACCGCTTACAAGAAAATGTGCCAAGAGTACGACATCACGCCGATCGCGTTCGGCGTCGAGAACTTCTCGAAAAACCACGACAAGAACAAGAAGCTGTTCGATTTCGCTGCCGCGTTGGGCGTCAAGCATCTGAGCGCAGACCCCGACTTCGATAGCCTCGATAGCCTCGATAAGCTGGTGGCCGAGTACAAAATCTCGATCGCGATCCACCCGCACGGCCCCGCCGGTGGTGGCAAGATGCACCGCTGGTCCGATGCCGAGTTCATCATGAAAACGGTGAAGAGCCACCACGAACTGATTGGGACTTGCCTCGATACCGGCCACCTGATCCGCTCGGCACAAATCGGCGTGAAACTCGATTCGGCCACCGAGGTGCGCACGATGGGCGCACGCAATTTCGGCTTGCATTTGAAGGACCACGACAACAAGCGGAAGACCGATGTGCCCTACGGCGACCCGACCGGCGTTCTCGACGTTTCCGGCGTGTTGAAGGCTTTGAAAGAAGTGAAATTCGCGGGTTACATTAGCATCGAGTACGAAGCCAACGCCGACGAGCCATCCCCCGATGTCAAGAAGTGCGTTGAGTATCTGAAAGAAACTGCGAAGAAACTCGGTTGAACCTCTCGTTTGCGAACCATACCACTATGATGAGATGAAAAGCGTACCCCGCTGCCACGGTCGGCGGGGCACCCCTCTTACGGTTCACTGTGATCGGATCTATCGGAGCTACTTTCGGATGACGCCCGAGCAAATCGCGGAACTCCGCACGCAACGCTACAACGCGACTGTCGTTTACCAGAAAAAACTGCACTCGGATCTCATGGTCCTGCGAGTCAAACCCGATTTCGAACGCCCCAAACACGAACCGGGCCAATACTGCACGCTCGGCCTCGGCAACTGGGAGCCGCGCGTCGATGGCTGCCAGGCCGATAACCTCAAGCCCGACGAACTCACGAAAATCGTACGGCGTTCGTACTCGCTGAGTAGCTCGATTTATTCAGAATCAGGAACGTTACGCGACATGGCGCACGACGACTGGATCGAGTTTTACATCGTTCTCGTTCGCGAAAATACGGACGGCGGCCGCGTACCGGCACTCACGCCGCGGCTGTTCGCGCTCCAGCAGGGCGACCGCGTGCAGATCGGCGAAAAGATCGTCGGCCACTTTACGCTGCATTGCGTGCAACCGGATGATAACGTGCTGTTTCTGGGAACGGGCACTGGCGAAGCCCCGCACAACTTCATGGTGTGGGAACTGCTTTCACGAGGCCATAAGGGCAAGATTCTGAACGCCTGCTGCGTGCGTTTCAAGAAGGATTTGGGCTACTTGCCGACGCACCATCATCTAATGGAGCAGTACCCGAATTACAAATACGTCGGCTTAACCACACGCGAAGCGGAAGCGGGCCGCAAGGTGTACATTCAGGACGCGATTACCAGCGGCCAGATGGAAGAAACCCTCGGCGATACGCTCGACCCGGCGCGGACGCACGTGTTTTTGTGCGGGAACCCGAAGATGATCGGCATCCCCGCCAAAGACCGCGAGACGGGGCATTGGTCGTACCCGCAGCCCACTGGCGTGATCGAAATTCTGGAATCGCGCGGATTTCGGGCCGACAACGCGGCCACGAAAGTGGAAGGTAACATCCACTTCGAGAAATACTGGTAACCAACCGAAGGGCGGCGGACGTGGCAGATGCGAACGAGATGATCGGTGGCTACCGGATCAAGAACCAGGTCGGTTCGGCCGGGCAGTTTTCCCAGGTTTACGAAGTCATCGAACCGAACAGCAATCGGCACTTCGCAATGAAAGTGCTTTTGCCCGAACACGCCGACAATGCCGAACACCGACGGATGCTGTTCCACGAAGCCGATGTCGGAATCAAAATGCGTCACGAAAACGTGATTAACATCATCAAAGTCAGCAAGTCCGACACGACACCGCACTTCATCATGGAGTATTTCCCTTCTGGAAGTCTCGGTGGGCGACTGCGCTCGAAAGAGCCACGCGATAAGGAATTCCTGAAAACGCAAGCGAAAAAGATCTTCAAACAAGTGGCGACCGGCCTCGCGTACATGAATGCCAGCGGCTACGTCCACTGCGACATGAAGCCCGATAACATCCTCGTGAACGCGCTCGGGCAAGCGAAAATCATCGACTTCGCGATCGCCAAGAAGATCGTCAAACCGACGTTTTTCTCGAAGATGTTGCGTAAGAAACGCAGGCCGATGGGCACGCACAGTTACATGTCCCCGGAGCAGATCAAAGACGACATGCTCGACGGACGAGCCGACATTTACAGCTACGGCATCACGATTTACGAACTTGCTGCGGGCCGCCCACCGTTTCGCGGAGCGAGCAAACAGGAAATCCTCGGCAAGCACTTTCTCGAAAAGCCCGCTTCGCCGATCGGTTACAACGCGGACATTACGGAAGATTTTTCCGCATTCGTCCTCAAACTGCTGGCGAAAAAACCGGACGATCGACCGAAGACATTTCACCAGGTGCTCATCGATTTGAAGAAGATCAAAGTATTCAAGTCGGTTCACGATGAGCCGGAAGACGACACGTATTGATAGATCCATTCGTTCTCAGAAATCCCGTACCTGTCGCTGTTGGTGAATGATGGTCCCTGAAGCCCTGCCGTTCGAGCAAGATATTCACGAACTCGAACGCCTGCTCGAAAAAGTCGAAGCGGAAGGCGCTTATGGCGGTAACGAGTACAAGCAAATCCGCCGTGAAGTGAATGCACTTCTCAAAGCAAAGTATGCGAATTTGACCGCGTGGGAGACCGTGCTTGTTTCGAGGCACCCGAAACGCCCGCAGTTTCTCGACTACGTCGACCTCTGTTTCGACGAATTCAACGAACTGCACGGCGACCGAACCTATGGCGACGACCGTGCGATACGCTGTGGATTCGGCCGGATCGGCGAGCACAAAGTCATGCTCGTCGGGCACCACAAAGGGCGGACGCTACGCGAACGGCAGCAGTGCTTTTATGGCTGCGCTCACCCGGAAGGTTACCGAAAAGCGTTGCGAACGATGAAACTCGCCGCCAAGTACCGGGTTCCCATCGTATGCTTGATCGATACACCCGGTGCGTATCCGGGTATCGGTGCCGAGGAACGCGGTCAATCGCAACTGATTGCCACGAGCATCTTAGAAATGTCGCGATTGGGAACGCCGATCGTGTGCGTCGTGATCGGAGAGGGCGGTTCGGGTGGTGCGCTCGGTATCGGAATTGGCGATCGGATCTGCATGATGCAGTTTGCGTATTACTCCGTCATCAGCCCGGAAGGCTGTGCGGGGATTTTGTGGAAAACGGCGACGGATCAGACGAAGCCGAAAGCCGCAACCGCGTTAAAACTCACGAGTGTCGAGTTGATCAAAAATGGCGTAGTCGACGATGTCATCGTGGAACCGCTCGGCGGCGCGCATCGTTCGCCCAAAGATGCGGCAACATCGCTCCGCAACTACATTCAACGTCAGCTCGCCGAATTGTCTGGTATCGATCAGCGAGTGTTGTTGGACGAACGATACGCCAAGTTTCGCAAAATGGGCGAATTCCAGCACTGATTGGGTTTGGAAAACCGTCCGAGATTTTGTTACGTCTCATCCAACTCTGTTCGGGTATAGTAGCCGAATTGATATTCGTTCGAAATCCGCTTGTGACACGTTTGACTCGGAGTCGATTCGATGCCAGCACCTGCCAATGTCACGGAATTCTTGGATATCGTTCAGAAAAGTGGCGTCACGGATGACGTCAAGCTGAAGAATTACGTGCAGAAGCAGACGGAAGCAAAGACGATACCGAGTGAAATTGCGAAGTTTGCCAGCATGCTCGTCCGCGATGGTTTGTTAACGTATTTCCAGGCCGAGCAACTGTTACAGGGAAAGTGGAAGCGATTTTCTCTCGGGAAATACAAGGTTCTCGAAAAGCTGGGCGTCGGTGGGATGGGGCAGGTTTTTCTCTGCGAACACAAGCTGATGCGTCGCCGGGTGGCCGTGAAAGTGTTACCGGCCGCGAAAGGGCTGGAGGATGCATCACGAGAGCGATTTTACCGCGAAGCCCGTGCCGTTGCCGCACTCGATCACCCGAACATCGTTCGCGCGTACGA
>JAYSYI010000500.1:0-10913 GCA_043727665.1 Limnoglobus sp.
CCCCGTAAATGCCGATGGCCGAACCGGAAACGAACCGCTTCGGTTCGCCATCTTTTCGACGGGGCGAACGGGCAATCGCGTCGGAAAGGCAGCGCGTACTCTCGACGCGGCTGTCGCGGATTTCCTGCATGAACGCACGCGACCAACGCCGTTCGAAAATGTTCGCACCTGCCAAGTGAACGATTGCATCGGCAGTTTCGATGCAGCGAAACCAGCTTTCCACCGAGCGGTAATCGACCGTCGCCGTCTCGCAGTCTTTGCCGAATCGTTCCGGGGAAATGGCACTGCGGCTGGCCACGACGACCGTGTGGCCCTCTGCGATGAATCGCGGAACGAGCCGCGTGCCAACTAGCCCCGTGGCTCCACTGACGACGATACGCATGGCTCACCCGTTTCCTGTGCCGACCATCTTTTCGGGTCGGACGATCTTGTCGAACATCTCTCCGTTCAACGTAGGGCCGGTGAACTTGCCGTCATCGCTTTTTGTCGGCGGCGCAACCGCGATCGCCTCCGCGCGGAGTGTCGTTCCATTGTGGTGTGCCTGCTTGGCGATCTTTGCGGCGGCATCGTAACCGATGTGCCGATTCAGCGCCGTCACCAGCATCAGCGAGTTCGCGAGGTGCCCATCGATCTGCGTGCGGTTCGGCGTAATTCCTTGCGCACAATGCTCGTCGAACATGTGACACGCATCGGTAATCAATCGCACGGAATGCAGAAAATTGTGAATGATCACCGGCTTGAAGACGTTGAGTTCGAAGTTCCCTTGGCTCGCCGCAAAGCCGATCGTCGCGTCGTTGCCGAAGACTTGCACGCAGACCATCGTCATCGCTTCGCTTTGCGTCGGGTTCACTTTGCCGGGCATGATCGACGAACCCGGCTCGTTCTCGGGGATCGTCAATTCGCCGAGGCCACAACGCGGGCCGGATGCCAACCAACGTACATCGTTCGCCATTTTCATAAGCGCCACCGCAAGCACTTTCAACGCCCCGCTCGCCCCGACGAGCGCTTCGTGACCCGCGAGCGCGGCAAACTTGTTCGGCGCAGTCACGAATGGCAACTTCGTCAGTTCCGCGATCTGCACGGCCACCGCTTCGGCGAAGCGCGGATGGCTATTCAAACCGGTGCCGACCGCCGTGCCGCCGAGGGCGAGTTCGTACAAACCCGGTACGGATGCCTCAATATTTTTCAGCCCGATATCGATCTGAGCCACGTAGCCGCTAAACTCTTGCCCGAGCGTCAGTGGCACGGCGTCCATCAGGTGCGTGCGACCAATTTTGACGATGTCCGCAAACGCTTCCGCCTTCTTGTGAAGTGTCGCACGCAATATCCGCACGCTCGGCAACAGCCGATGCACGATCTCTTCGGCGGCCGCAATGTGCATCGCCGTGGGGAACGTGTCGTTCGACGATTGCGACATGTTGACATCGTCGTTCGGGTGGATCGGCTTCTTCGAGCCAACCACGCCGCCCGCCATTTCGATCGCCCGATTCGAGATGACTTCGTTGACGTTCATGTTCGTCTGCGTGCCGCTACCCGTTTGCCAAATTCGCAGCGGAAAGTGCGCATCGAGCGTGCCCGCAATCACTTCGTCGGAGGCCTTCGCGATGCCATCGCACGTCATTTTCGGCATAAGGCCGAGTGCGGTGTTCGTCATTGCCGCCGCCTTTTTCAGCGTGCCAAATGCCCGGATGACAGATTGCGGCATGAGGTCGTCGCCGATCGCAAAGTGGATCAGCGAACGGGCCGTTTGCGCGCCGTAATAGCGATCGCTCGGCACCTCGATTTTGCCCATCGTGTCGGTTTCAATACGCATCGTCATAACAGCGTTGCCTCGTCGAAGTCGCGGAGAATACAGCCAATTGTATATGAACCGACGACCTCATTTTTAACTTGCGTCGATTAGGAGACGGCGTATCCTCTACGGATACACGAAATTGCGAGCGAAAGAGAGCCATGCCAGAAATCACCCGTCGTGCGTTACTTGCGGCCAGCGTTGCCGCGCTGAGTACGGCGGCGGTGCCCGCCGCAAACCGTGGCATTGCCCTCGAGAACGCCAAACCGGGAACGAGCGATTGGCAGCTCACGTACGTCAAGTTCGATGGCAAAGCGAAGTTTCGCTCGTTGCTGATCGAAGGTTATTGTTCGCGCACGAGCGTGAAGGCGGGCGAGAAGATCGGCTTGCACATCAGCACCAATCCTGCTTCGTCATTTACGATCGACATCTATCGGCTCGGGTATTATCAGGGCCACGGTGGCCGACATATGACGACGCTCGGGCCGTTTGACGGGAAGCCGCAGCCAGTGCCGAAGATGAGCGAGAAGCGGCTCCACGAGTGCCAATGGGACGCCAGCACCGAATACACGATTCCCAGCGACTGGCCGAGCGGCGTTTACCTCGGGAAACTCTCGGCGAAGAATCATCGGTACCAGAGCTACGTGACTTTTATAATCCGCGACGACCGCCCTGCCGATTTCCTCTTCCAGTGCAGCACGAACACGTGGCAGGCTTACAACAAATGGCCGGAAACCCATTCGCTTTACGACAACGACCGCCCCGACAAGAAACCGCTCGTTTCGGGAGTCCAAGTGAGTTTCGCAAGGCCATACGCGAAGTACCCGCAAGTCGTCGATCATGCGCTGTCGCTGGGTTCGGGCGAGTTCCTGCTGTGGGAGTTCCCGTTCGCGTACTGGATCGAGCAACAGGGCTACGACGTGACGTATTGCGCCAACGAAGATATCGATGCGGGCGGCGTGGAGGCTATCACCCGAGCGAAGGCGTTCCTGTCGGTGGGGCACGACGAATACTGGACCCGCAAGCAGTACGACAGTTGCCTCGAAGCGGTAAAACGTGGCGTCAACTTCGGTTTCTTCAGTGGAAACTCGGTTTGTTTCGTCATCGATCGCGATGGGCGTTCCATCGAGCGAATGGGCCGATTCGGTGGCATTCGCAAGGGCGAAGATCCCTGGATGGCCGACCTGCCCCGCGAAGCGCCCTCTGAGGCAGCATTGATCGGTGCGCAGACGGTTTCCCCGTTCAACGGCTCCGGCGACTGGATCGTGACGAAGCCCGATCACTGGCTGTTTGCGGGCACTGGCATGAAGAAGGGCGACCGCATTCCGGGACTCGTCGGCTGGGAATTTCACGGCGACCCCGCGGCGATACCGGGCCTCGAAGTAATCGCGGCCGGTAAGACGATCAACGGCGGCGAAGCCGAATCGCACTGGGAAGCGACGATCTACCCAGGCCCCAAGGGCAACACCGTCTTCAACGCAAGCACGATCTTCTGGGCGATGGGCCTGAGTTTGCCACCGGGTTTCATCTTGCCGTTCGTCCACAACGGCCGCCCACACGGCGTCGATACGCGAGTGCAGGCGATCACCAAAAACGCATTCGAAAAATGGCGAAGTTAATTCGAACCTATCGAATGCCCGACGATGTCGAACATTCTCGCGTTTCGATCAATACACCGAGTTCGGGTCCGATGGGCCTTTTGCGCCCGTGGAGGCGGTGCCGCCGGCGTAACGGGCGTGCCAGCCTTCGGCGGCACGCATTCCGTGGAGGTCTTCCATCGTATAGCCGTACTTTTGGAACCACGGCGTACCCGTTCGCACGATCGCATCGGTCTCTTTGACGCGACGCACGCACTCGGTTTCCGCGAACTTCTGCCGTTCCGCAGGCGTGGTGAACGTGAAGAACTCTTTCCAGAATGCTCGTCCGCCGAGAATGCCACTCGCGCCGGCTTTCATCGCCATCTCGACTTGCTTCTTGTACTGGTCGTAATCAACGCCCGCACTCAACAGCACCCACGGCTTCACACAGACATCGTTGAGCTTTTTAAGGTTATCCAGCAATTGCGCATCGGACTCGACGCCCATCGTGCCGGGGAACTCGGACTTGTAAATGTCGCAGTATCGGCTGAGAATCCGCGCACTATCGATGACGGTCTTTGCCTTGCGTGCGAGTTTCGATGGGCTGTTATCGACTTCTGCGTTGTACGCGAAGTGGATCGGCTCGAGCAGGAACAAAATGTCGTGCTGAATGCAGGCGTTGTAAATCTGCTTTGTGAACTCGAAGTTGCGCTCGGCCGAGTCGAACTCTTCTGGCTCGAACTGTGCGAGCAGTTTCACGGCGTCGGCACCGCATTGCTTGATCTTGTGTACGCCCCAACCTGGCTCGACTTCGCCGCACGGTGCGTTGACCGCGTTCTTCGACGCACCGGACTTTTCGACGCGGATCAGCAGGCCCGTGCTGGAAGGCACGGCATTCGCCGCGACCGTGCTCCAGTAGCCGTAATAACCATCGACGAGCAAGCCGGAACAGTGCGGCGACAACGCTCGCGACAGCATCACTTTCGCATCGCTGATTTCGGCGTAGGTGGCTTCTTTACCAGTCGCCTTCTTCATCATCGACATCATGGAACTGTTTTGATCGGTGGCCACCATCGTCAAGGTGCCGTTCGCGTTGCTGATGCGTTGTAGGCCGCGCAGTTTGCCGGGCGTGAGGCCGAGGCCTTGGAGCCGGGTGACCGAATGTACGGAGGACATCGTGGGGGAAACTCCCTTGGTGATCGTGAAACGTGACCAGGTTAAGCGTGGCTTGTTTACGAAGGTCCACGCAAACCGGCGAGTCTAGCCCGTTTCACAAGTTTCCGTACGAACTTTGTTCATGGATTCGTGAACGGTCGCACGAGCAAGTTCGGCTTCGGTGCCACAGGGCCGACGGGGGCCGTGGCACCAACGGGCACGATGGCCGAGGGTGCCGGTGCCGTGGGCACTGTCGCTTTCGCGAAGCGGTATCCCGGCATAAGCGTTTGGCCGGGCAGGCTCGTTTGCTGCACGACGGTTGCGGCTGCGACTGGCCCGACAGCACATCCGGAAGCGGCACATCCGGAAGCAACGCAACCGGTATTGCAGCCCATCGCGGGTTCCATGCAGTTGCGGAAATACGCCTGCACCGGACTCTGGTACGGTGCGGCCAGGAACGAGGGCATGCCAAGTTCCTTGCTCGGGTGCCAGCAAAACCACGCCTTGAGCTTATCGAGGCACGCGTTGTCGTGTACCACCTTCGCCTTCGCGTGATGAACCTTTGCCACCGCAACCACCGGCGGTTTGTAGTTGGCGGTCGCGTTACATGTGCCCGTCGGACACGTGGCTTTCGGCGCACACATCCAGTTCATCATCGACTTCAGCACACCCACGCGCGGTGCGCAATTCGTCGCATATTCACTGGGGAAATGCACGTTCGGATCGACTGGCAACGGCTGCGTCAGCATCGCAGGGGTCGTTGCCCCCGCATACGCAGGCACCGTCGTACCTGGCAGCATCACCACGTTCGGCTCCGCGCCGTACGCCACGACTGGCAACACAATTAACGTAAGAAAGCTCGTTCGAAATCGATTCATCGATCACTCCCGCAAAGGCACACTGTTCCGTACCGTCACCATCGGCACGAACGCCAATCGCGGCATAATCATCCGAAACGAACCGCAATCGCCGAACGAGAAACCCGCAGATTAATCGTTAGCCTTGCCGCAAAGCTCCCAGATTCCCGTCAGTTTGCCGAAAAGTGGCCACGCAGAGACTGAAAAGGTTCCTTGCGTGCGACAATCGATAGAACTGATACACGTGGATCGTACTCCACGCGAACGGAACTCTCCCGAGGTATCGTCCGTGTCACGTCGTCGAATTGTTTATCGCCGAATGAATGCGAAGCGCGTGGCGATTTTGTTCGTTGCGATTGCGGTGGTTGTGGGCCTATTTTTCTTCGCGAATCGCTATCAGGTGAATCGCAACGCGAACGCGATGCTCGATTCGGCGAAGAAAGCGATCGAGAACGGCAACCGTGCGGAAGCGCTTACGCTTTACATGAAATACCTGAACTTCCGCCCGCGCGATACGATCGTGATGGCCGCTTACGCACAGATACTCGACGAAGATAGCCAGGTGAACCCGAAATCGAAACGGGAACTGATCGACTGCTATGAACGCTTATTGAACATCGCGCCGACGCGGACCGAAGAGCGGCGCAAGCTCATCAAGATTTACATGGACTACAACTACTTCGCGGGTGCGAAGTTGCACCTCGCACACATGGTCGATCCGCTCAAGGGTCAGCCGAACGACGTCGAGATGCTCGACCAGTTGGCGACGTGCGAACTGCGAACGGGCAAGCTAACTGAGGGAATGGAAAAGCTCCAGCGGATCGTCAAAACGGGCAAGGGGCCAAGTGAGGCGTACCTGAAACTGGCGATGCTCCTTCGCACGGAAATCAAAACGAAAGAAGCGTTCGAGGAAGCCGACGGCGTGATCGATCAGTTGGCCCGCGACAAGTCGGACGACATCACCGCACGTATCACTCGCGCGAAGTATCTGTTTGCCAAAGGCGACACGGCCCAGGCCCGCGAAGAAATCCGTAGCGCGACCACGTCGGTTCGCGACCCAGAGAAGTACCCCGAATTCGTGCTGCTTCTTACGGAAGTGTATGCGGCGGACAATCGCCTCAGCGATGCGCGTGCGATCCTCGGCAAAGCGGTACAAATTAGCCCGAATAACACGCGGTTACGCTCGGTGTATTCGGAAGTGCTCATTCGCCTGAACCAAGTCGCCGAAGCCGATGCGCAACTGAAAGAGGCCGTCAAAATGACGGCGGAGAACGACCTGTTTGCAGTCGAACTCGTCGATCGGCTCATCGACCGTAACGACCTCGTGACAGCGCGTGTCGAAACGACGCGGCGTTTCTCCAAACGCGAAGTGTTTCGCCCGACGTTCGATTACCTCAGCGGTCGGATTTTCCTCATGGAAGGCAAATGGCCCGAAGCCATTCCTCGGCTAAAGGCAGCGCTTCCCGCGTTCGAAAAATGGGCGAAACTCTACGCGAAAGCGCAACTCTCGCTCGGCGAATGCTACTCCTACGCGAACAACCCCGAGCGGATGTACGAGGCATATCATCGGTCGTCGCAAGTCGATCCGGAATCGATGCTCGCGCAGATCGGGATGGCGAACGCATTCATCAAACTCGGTCGCGGCGCGCAAGCGGTACCGATTTTGCAACGGTACGCGGATACGATCCCGGCCGCGCGGTTTGCTCTCTTAAATTTGTTGTTTCAAGAACAGGCCATCAAGTTGCCGAGCATCCGCAAATGGACCGCGTTTGACGCCGCTATCGGTAAACCCCCGTATACAATCGGCGTCGAACTGTTGCGCGGGCAGGCACTCTTAATGCAGGAAAAACCCGAGGAAGCGATCGCGTTTTACCGCGATCTCGTCAAACGGGCACCCGATGAAGCGTCGCCGCGAATCGCGATTGCGGCGATCCTCGCGCAATCGGATCTGAAGGCCGGCCTCGATGTCCTCGACACCGCCGAGAAGGCGCTCGGTGACAAAGTCTCCATTCGCCTCGCGCGATCGACGTACATCTTGCGAAAGTCGCCACCCGATGCGGCGGCGATTATGGCGCTCGGCGAAAAAACCGAAGCCTTTTCCGTCGAGGATCGCTACGCACTTCACACCGGCCTCGGCGACTTGCTTTATCAGTTTCTGGGCAAGCGAACGGAAGCGGCGGCACTCTTCCAAAAAGCCACCGTGGAGAAGCCGTACGATCTCGCTTCGCGGATGTCGCTCGTGCAAATTTACCTCGAAGAGAAACGCAGCGCCGACGCGGTGAAGGTTCTCAGCGAAGTCAAAGCTCTTGAAGGCGAGGACGGGCCGAACTTCCTGTTCGGTCAGGTTCTCGTCGAACTGAGCAACACCGCGCCGGGTGACAAAGCGAAACTTGTGGCATTGCGGCCAAAACTTGAGAACATCATCGGGCTTCGCGAAACGTGGTCGCGGCCGCATTCGGTGCTCGGCAGCATTGCGGATATGGCGGGCGAACCGGCGACGGCCATCGTGCATTTTCGCAAAGCCTACGACCTCGGCGACCGCAGCGAACCGGTCTACCGACGACTCGTTCTCGGACTCGTTTCGAGCGGGCGAACGGAAGAAGCACGCAAACTGCTCGAATCGCGAAATGCGACGGCGGGCCTGCCGGACGACTTGCGCCAGCAACTCGCGATCATCGACGCCACGACGGGAAATCGCACCTCGGATGCGACGCACGCGATGATTCAGAAACTCGAAAAATCGGACAACCCTCGCGAGCAACTCTTCCGCGCGAACTGGCTGCAAATGAATGGCAAGCGTGCCGAGGCGATTCTCGCGTTCGAGAAGGCCACGAAACTCGCCCCCGCATCGCCGGATAACTGGATCGGCTTAATCGCCGCCCAGGCGAGTGCGGGCGATTTGGCAAGTGCGAAAGCCTCATACCAGAAAGCGGAAACGGCGTTGACAGCAGCGGTGGCCACGTTCCCGAATCGTGCGGATCTACCTGTGGTTTTGGGCCGTGCGCAGGAAATCCTCGGCGAGAATGTAGCCGCCGAACGCATCTACCTCGATGGCTTGAAAACGCACGCGGAAGAGCCGGGCCTGATCCGTGCGCTCGCGGAACTTTACCTGCGAACATCGCAATTGACCGCCGCAGACACGCAGTGCGAACGCCTACTCAAATCGAATGCACCGGACGTGGAACGACGCTGGGCACGCCGTACGCTGGCCGCGAACAAAGTCCAGCGGCCCGATGGTTACAGCCAACTTCCGAGTGCGCTCGCGTTGTTGGAGGAAAACTTGAAATCGGGTAACGAAGTCGTGGATGTGCGTGCCAAGGCGTTCGCCATGACCGTCGATCCGTTTCGCAGGGCCGAAGCGAAAACGCTCATCGAAAATTCGGTGACGCAAGACCCATTACCACTCGAAGACAGTGCGAAACTGGCGATGCTCTACTTCCAGGAAGGCAACACGAGCGCCGCCGAAAATACGTTGCGATTGGCCACACGCGGACCCGTTTCGCTGAATTACCTCGTGCTGCTGCATCAGATGCAAACGCAGGCCAACAAGAAAGATTCCGCAAGGCAGACACTCGACCGCATTCAGGCGATGGCCCCCAAAACCTGGCCCGCGATCTCCGAAGAGGCGCGATATTTGGCGAAGTTCGAAGACAAGAAAGTCGCCGCGAAGGGGCCACTCGCATTCGCCGCCGCCAACGAAGCCGCGACGTTACTTTCGCTCGTCGGCCCGTTACTCATCGACATCGGATGCACAGTGGAAGCCGAAGAGGTCTATCGACGCGCCGCCGAAACGACGAAGCTACCAAACCGCTTCCTGGCACACGCGCTGTTCTACATCCAAACCGGCGATCAGATGAAGGCGATTGCCACGATCCGCAGCATCGACGACAAAGAAATTACGGTTCCGCAACGCGGCCAACTTTACAAGAACGCAGTCGCGATGCGAGTTCGTCCCAACGTGCCCGCACCAGAGCGTGCCGATTGGGATCGCACAATCCTCGAAGTATCGAAGTGGATCGACGAACAGGCGACGCTGGCACCGAAAGACTCCCAATGGGTACTCGCGCAAGCGATGGTGTTCGAATCCCGCGAACAATACGACGACGCCATTCGTGCGTACGAGAAAACCCTGGCGAGCGAACCGAACCAAGTCGTCGCGCTCAACAACCTCGCGGTGTTGCTAATTTTGCACCGTAACGACACGACCCCACGCCCCACGGAGTGGATCGAGAAAGCGATCGCACGCGTCGGCCCGCAACCGTACTTGCTCGACACTCGCGCGATGGCACGAACCGCCACCGGCAAGTTCGAGGACGCGGTCACGGACATCAACGCGGCACTCCGTTACTCGCAAAAAGCGGTGTATTGCTTCCATGGGTTACTCGCCGAGGAGAAAGCCGAGAACCGCGTAAAAGCGAAAGAGTTCCGAGAACTCGCGATCCGTTACGGCATCAAGAAGAACCTACTCCACCCGAAGGAATGGCCCGATTACGATCGGCTATTCGGCGGGATCTGATCGACAGGCAATACGGCGTATGTTGTACGGTTATGTCAATCGTTTTAGCAGGAACGCCGTGTATGCTTCCTTCACCGGCAACTCCATATCGTGCACGATTCGCTTGCGTTGGGCGACTACGCTTTCGCCGGTGATCGGGTTCTGGGCCGTGCGTTCGTATTGCTCCCAATACGAACCAGTGCCGCGCTTTTGCCACGATGGTAAGTCGTTGAAATTGATGCCACTCTGAAAGAGCAATTCGTTCTTTTCTGCGACCGACAACCCTTTCGTCGCAGTCGTCGCTTTGGCAGCGGATTGCCCCTTCTTGCGTAGTAGCCAGTAGCAGTGGGCGTTTAGGGAATTGCGGTGCGCATCTTCATTTCGCCAACGGAAATAGTCGACGACATGCCCCACGGATGGCAGTTGCGAGATGCGACAATCGAACACACCCATCGACCCTAACAGGAGTGAAAACTTCGCACTCGCCTCGCCGGAAAGTACCGATTGTAGCTTGCGAAGTTTCCGCCCGAAGCTGTCCTCATCGAGCGCGAACAAAAGCGAGATCTCGTCGCTTTGGGTGTAACCAAACACCACGTGGAAGCCACACTCGGACATCAGGTGTTCGACGGTGGCCAGCATCATGTCGCGAAATCGCACGTCGAATGGGGTTTCAAACGAGTGCGTTTTTTTCGTCAACAGCGTGAATCCACGCCCATCGAGACGGGCGACCATGTACAACCCCGGCAGCACGCAGTGATCGTGCGCCGTCTCGAACACGCGCATTTTTGCGTCGAGCTCATCGAATTTCATCACTCCACTCCTCGACAATAAACGTGTTCGCCTCGCCGATTCTTACGTAGTACATCTCGTCGAACCCTTCGTCTTTCGCAGGGAAGTCCATGCGCCCCGCCGTACCGAGGATGGCCACTAACGGCACATATTGTATCTGCGGCCGCTGATCGTTCCGCTTCTTGCACTCTTCGACAATCGATTGCAAATAGTAACAAATCACATGAAAACCGGCCTCTTTCGCTGCC
>JAYSYI010000501.1:0-3604 GCA_043727665.1 Limnoglobus sp.
CTGCGTTCGCTGCCCGAAGAATATCAGCTGCCGCTCACGTTGCGTTACCTGGCCGGGGCCGACGCGGAAACGATCGGCACGCAACTCGGACTTACCAACGGCTCTTTACGCGGGTTGCTGCATCGCGGACTGAAACTGCTCCGCGAACGCCTGCCTGCCGACCTGCAAACGGAAAATGGGTGACGTTCGCCCATCCCACCGGATGCGCGAAACCCCACTGAAGGACGACCCATGAACGACCATGCCACGATTCAGGAACAGATCGCGACGTACCTCGCCGACGGGCTGACGGCCACGCAACAGATCACCTTCGATGCGCACATCAAAGACTGCGCAGGGTGTACGAAAATGCTCGCGAATTGCCGGTCCACCGACAAGGCATTGCAGGCGTTGTTCGTGCCGTTGCGGCCCACCGCAACTCTCGAAGATCGCATCGTACGCAGTTTGCGCGACGTGGAAGCGAAGCCACGCGAACGACGCACGCGCTGGGCGAGGTACATCACCTACGGGTTGGCCGCATCGGTCAGCCTCGGAGCCATCTCCATCGGCGGGCAACAACTCATTTCGAACGGCGGGCTGTCGTTTCCTGGCACCGAAGGGGCCAAGAATGAAGTCGCATTCGCCAAAGCCGTCGCGCCGGGCAACGTCAACTTCTTCAATACTCCCGAGTCATGGCTGGAGAATCTCGGTGACGATTCCATGAAGGTGCCAGGATCAACGCCCAAATTCGGACGTGAAAGTGGACGAAACACAAATGGCCTGACCAATCCAGACATGGGCCTAGATTCTTCGTTAGCAGCTGGCGTGGAAAAGTCAGTTAATGCAAAACTGACATACGAGGAATCGAAGCTCATGGGCGAATCATTGGGAGTAACGGATGGACGTTCTAAAGTGTTAAATGGCTTCGCGCCCAATCACTATCAATTCCTAGAGCTAGACAAAAATGGGAGAGTTGAAGCGAAAGACGGCCTCCCACTTTTACGACAGACTTATTCAAATGGTGACACGGCGACCCTCGCCGAACGTGAAAAAACCATCCTCCGCGGTCTGAATGAAGCGAAACCAGCCGGTGGAGTCGTTGCACTCAACCTTCAACTTCCCGCCATAACGACGATCAAAGTGCCCGAGGCACCGGCCGCGGAGACTGCGGTGCGGAAGATCATTTTGCGATCCGGAGAGATCGAGTTTGAGATCGAGTCGTTCGACTCGGCGGTGGCGGGCGTGACGAAGTTGGTGACGGGGATTAAGGGCGCGTTCGTCGGCACCGTGAACAGCGAGAAACTGCCGAATGGCAAGGTCAAAGGTACGATCCTCGTTCGCGTGCCGCCGGAGTTTCTCGATGGCCTCGTGCTCGATCTGCGCCGCGATCTCGGCAAGAACGGCGAGTTAAAGGGCCAGCGTATCGGCAGCCAAGATGTGACGAAGCAGTACACCGATCTCGAAAGCCGCCTGCGTGCCGCCCGCACGATGGAAACGCGACTACTTGAGATTATCAAGACCGGCAAAGGCGAGATCAAGCAGCTTCTCGAAGCCGAAAAGGAACTCGGCAATTGGCGGACGAAGATCGAAGAATCCGAAGGCGAGATGCGCTATTACAACAACCTCGCATCGTTGAGTACGCTCACGATCGTGCTTGCGGAGAAGGAGATTCGCTCGGCAGCAGGCATTACCGAGAACGAGCGGGTGCAGGCCGGGATCGAAGTCGAAGACGTGGATAAGGCGTTCCGCGATGCAGTGGCGGCCGTGTTGGCAGCGAAGGGGCGGATTGCCAAATCCGAACTCAAGCAGCTATCCGCCGGGCAGTTCAACGCGACGCTGAACTTCGAGATCGCCCCCGATGCCTCCGGGCCGATGCGGGATCGACTGCGTCAACTCGGCCGCATTTCCCGGCTCGAAATCGACCGCACGCAACAA
The DNA here is from genome assembly GCA_043727665.1 of Limnoglobus sp. Classification (GTDB taxonomy): domain Bacteria; phylum Planctomycetota; class Planctomycetia; order Gemmatales; family Gemmataceae; genus Limnoglobus. The sequence continues at coordinate 1,915 of JAYSYI010000501.1, forward strand.
GCGACCGCAGGCACCGTTACCAAAGACGCGAAGATTACGCAGGGCGATAGCAGCTTCTACGTGCAAATTTACAACCTCGCGAATGTCGCCCCACGCGAAACGACTACGGTGCAACTCGCCGCCCTCGATGTGGCCGCCGCATATCGCACGATTCGCGATGCGGTCGAGAAGGGCAAAGGCCGCATCGTCGCCACGACGGTCAACGAGAGCGATCCGCACAACGTGACGGCACAACTCGATTTCGAACTAAAACGCACCGAAGACGGTACGCTGCAAGCGGTGATGGCGGCGGCGGGCGATGCGATTTCCCGCACTGTCACGCGGGCTGCGGAGAGCGATGCGAACACCGATACGAAGACGCTGTACCGGATGTCGTTCGTGAATGCGGCCCGCCTGAAGCCGCGCGAAACAACGACGCTCGGCATCGAAGTCGACGATGTCGATGGCGTGTCTGCGGTGTTTGCGGCGCACGTGGCCGAGGCAAAGGGGCGCGTTTCCGATTCGCAGATCGCGCACGAACCGAGCGGCAAAACGACGGCCAAACTCGTTTACGATCTCCCACTTGCCGCCGCATCGGGGTTGATCGAGAAGCTGAAAGCCGCCGGTGCGGTGCGCATCAATCAGACGACCCGCGACCCGAAAGCGACTGATGGCAAGTTCGCCTCCGCCCGCATCGACGTCTCGCTTTCGAACACCGATTTGCTGTTGCCGAAAGACGACGGCGTGTGGCACCAGGTGCGCAAAGGCATCGCATTCAGTGCGACGGCGTTGCTTGCCAGCCTAACGTGGTTGATCTTCGCATTGTGCGTCGTGCTACCGTGGATGATCGTCGTGTACGGCGGGTATCGTTTGGTGAGATGGCTCGTGCGAATCCGCCGTGCGAGTGCGTGATTTCACTTCCCACGCACCGCCGACATGCCGCCGTCGGTGCTGAGAATCTGCCCCGTCATCCAGTTGTTGTTCGGGTCCAAAAGGTAGGCGATCAGCGAGGCCACATCCTTCGGTTCGCCGATCCGCCCCAGTGGGTGCATCCCCGTCGAAGCCTTCAAAGCCAGCTCGTTTGATGTGATTTTCTGAGACAACGGCGTGCGAACCAAACCCGGTGCGACCGCGTTGACCCGGATACCGCGAGCGGCATACGAAGCCGCCGCGGAGATCACCAGCCCGTTGATCGCCCCTTTCGCGGCCGCAATCGCTTCGTGGTTCGGCAACCCGGTTTTCGTCGCCACCGTCGAAGCGAGTACGATCGAACCCCCCGTCGTCATCATCGCTTTTACGGACGCACGCAACACGTAAAATGCGGTGTGCAAGTTTAGCGCAATCGTGTCGTCGAACTCGAAATCGTTCGTGAGGTGTGCCGGTTTCAGGATGATCGACCCCACGAGGCACGTCGCGCCATTGATGGTGCCAAACGATTCGACCGCTTTCGCGATGAATAAATCGACCTCGACCGACTTTGTGGCATCGAGCGGATAACCCCGCGCGTCGCAATGGTTGATCCCGCGAAGCTCGTTGACGAGCGTTTCGAGTTTGGCCTCATCGCGGCCACCGAGGAAGAGCTTCGCGCCGCGTTGGGCGAGCAAGCGACACAACTCGGAGCCAATGCCGCCGGTCGCGCCGACGATCGCGTATGCAGGATGATCGACTGACATCGTTCGCCTTTCAATGGTGGTATTTCAAGCGGGTAGCG
>JAYSYI010000502.1:0-10882 GCA_043727665.1 Limnoglobus sp.
TCCATGGCGTGATTTCTCAAGAAGAAACGAACCAGAATTGTGACAGTAGAAACCGATAAAATCTGTGTGTCAAGCCCAACTTCGCGTCACTTGGGGGTGCCCCTTGGGCGTACCTGCAAACAGTCCAACCCCTTGCTTGCGCAGCGGGCTGGCCGGAATCGGGCTTTCCTGAATCGCGATGCTCGGTATATCTTGCGGTTCGATTCGAATTTTATTGTCTGGCAGAGGGGCATGGCTATGAGCGCGGAAACGAGTTCGCCTCCGAAGAAGAGCTTCGTGAAGGTCGTGATGGGTGGATTCCTCGGGCTGTGTACGGGGGCCGTGGCGGTCTACTCGAACGCGATATTCGACCGCGTCATCAAGCCGAGCAAGCCGGTCGCGAACTTTTCCGTGACGGCGGACGGCCTCGTTGTCACGTGCCATAATCTGGCGACAGGGCAATCGGGCTGGTGGGATTTCGGCGACGGTTCGCCGCTCGAACCGTTCGACCCGAACATCGAAAAGGTCGCGCACACGTATCAGAAACCGGGTGCGTTCAAAGTCAATCTGATCGTCCGTAACTTCTTGCTCGACGATAACGAGCGGAACGTGACGGTCGATATGTCGCCCGCACCGAGTAGCCCGAATTTGCTGCCACCGACAATTGTCGGCATGAAAATCGAACCGATCAAGCTCGACGCCCCGGCCACGTATCGCATTAGCGGTGAGTTCCAAAACACCGATGAAGTCGTCTGGAAGTTCGGCGACAAATCCGAACACCTCGTCGCGCAGTCCGGCCCGTTCGAGCGGTACATCACGCTACCGACGTCTGGCCAAAACGCGATCGTGCTGACGGCATTATCGAAGTCGAAAGCCGTCCCGCAAGTCGTCGTGCAAACGGTGAATGTGGCTGCGGCAAAGATGGGTTTCGACGCAATGTTGACCGTGATCGATTCCGTGACGAAGGTCGAACGGGTCAATCGGACGGCAACCGTTGCGGCACCGCATCACGATCAGACCGGCCCAACGAAGGGCTTCAGCAAGACGCTTTCGACAGACACAAACAGCACCATTGTCGAAGCTAAGTTCGACGCGAAAACGAACAAACCGGTGAAGAACGTCAAAGTCGAAATTGCCAAAGATAAGAAGTCGGTGACGGTTTCGGGCGAGTGGTCGGTTGCGGCGGACAAGCTCGCGGCGGCGGCGGGCGGTTCGGATGTTTCGATCCCGATCATGATCGGCGAAGAGCGTACGACCGTCTTGGCACCCGTACGCAACACCGTTGGCGGCGGCATGAACGAACAGCAGCAATTAGCTGTGAAACTTCCACAGATGCCCGCAGGTGTTGGGGCGACGCGAAAGATCGAATTCGAACTCGGCATGACGCAGTCGAACGGCCAACGCACCCGAGTGGGCGGCGGTCCGATGGACGCGAACGGCGTATGGGCGGGCAACGCGGACATTAGCGGCAAACCGTATCCCGTTCGTGCGACGGCGGGTGCCGACGGCATCGTCCGCGTCGTGTTTGGCCAGCAAGAACCAGTCGCGGCATCGCCTCCGGGGCCGATCAAGCTGACGGCACCGCCGAAACGATAATCTCGATTCTCAAGCGATTTTCATCGGACGCGGAGGTAGTCTCCGCGTCCGATTCGTTTTCCGCTGCCGCGAAACGTATCATAACGTCAACTGTTTTTCCCGAGGTAACCCCGATGACTGCTGGCACCGCGCAACCGCTCAAACCGCTCTCCTTGAAGAAGGACGGCGACGGCTTGCGCATCGAATGGAACGACGGAGCCACGACATTCGCACCGTTTCGGGCATTGCGGAAAAGCTGTCCGTGTGCGTCGTGTACCGAAGATGTCGGCAAGCCGATCGACCCGTTCCGCGTGTTGTCGGCACAAGAAGCCGCGGCCGGGGCACCGGTCCCCGTCGGCATGAAGCCCGTCGGCTTTTACGCATACCAGATCACCTGGAACGATGGCCACGACACCGGAATTTACCCGATCGAACTGTTGCGTTCACTCGGCGAAAACGTTTCCCCCCGCTGATTCACCCGTTACAAGGTACCGCCATGCCCCCGCCAATGCCCGGCCAGAAACTCGAACTGCCCGGCGTGAAATACATCATCGCTGTGGCCAGCGGAAAGGGCGGCGTCGGTAAGTCGACCGTCGCCGCGAACCTCGCACTCGCGCTGCACATGCACGGCCAGCGTGTCGGCCTGATGGATGCCGACATTTACGGCCCCAGCGTGCCGATGATGTTCGGCCTCGGCCTCGTCGATCAAACCAAGACGCCGTTCCCGATCGAAAAATTCGGCCTGAGCCTGATGAGTATGGGCTTCCTCGTCGATCCAAATCAGGCGATCATCTGGCGCGGGCCGAAGGTCGCGCAGGCAGTCGGTTCGTTCCTCGGGCAGATCAATTGGGGCGAACTCGACTTCCTCATTATCGACCTGCCACCCGGCACCGGCGACGCCCAACTGACACTCTCGCAGGCGGCACCGCTAACGGGTGCGCTGATCGTGACGCAACCGGCGGAGGTCAGCCTGATCGACGCGCGGAAGGGCGTGCGAATGTTCGAGGAAGTGCGCGTGCCGATCCTCGGCATCATCGAGAATATGAGTTACCTGATCGCCACGGATGGTTCGAAGCACACGCCGTTCGGTTCGGGTGGCGGCAAGAAGTTGGCGAACGAAATCGGCGTGCCATTCCTCGGGGAAATCCCGATCGATCAGATGGTATCCACGTGCGGTGACAGCGGCGAACCGATCGTGCGAAAGTACCCGGAACACGCGGTGTCGAAGGCCTACACCGAACTCGCTGCCACGATGTTGCGAGAAGTGCCAAAACTGACTGCGGCTGGCCTACCCGCAGTCGATCTCGGTTGAACTATTCCTTGATGACGATTTCCCAACCGGCGGAACCATTGGCGATCACTGTGGTTTCGTCGGGTGCGTTACCAACTCGCCATGTGAAGATCTTGCCGACAGTCACATGGAGTGAGGTTTTGCCCGGCAGTTTCGTCATTGTGCCATCGACGATCAAACTCACTTCGCGGTCCATGTAGTTGTAGAAACCGATTTTCCACTGGCCATCGACGAGCCGTTTGCCGTTCGATTCGACGGGCAGCATGGTAATTGCCGGTCGCGATTCGCCCGTTTCGGGACGATAACGTGACGTCGAGATTCCACCCGTTGGCGCAATCGGTGTCACATCGGGCAACTGGATTTCCGGCAGCTTAATATCCGGCAACTTGATTTCTGAAGCAGGCTTCGGTTGTTCGATTTTCGGCAGATCGATCTTCGGCGTGGCCGGTTTGGGTTGCTCGATGGTGGGCAAATTGATCTTCGGCACGTCCCGTTTTGGTTGTTCGATCTTCGGCAGATCGAACTTAGGCAGGTCGGTTTTCGGTATCGTCTCCAACGGCTTCGATGGCTCAATCGCGGCAGGGCGTGGAGGTGGCGCGAACGACTTTTCGAGCGGAATCTCCATCGGCGTGGCGAATGTCGCCGGTCGCACGGCTGGCTTTTCCGCTTCCGGTGCTTGCACGCTCGGCTTTTCCATAAGCTTCGGCGGTGCGGCGGGAGTCGAGCGCGGTGCCATCGGTAGGATTGCCGCGGGCGGGCAAGCGTCCGGAGCGATGTAGAAGTAAGTACCTGGCGGGCAGTAGTCGTACGAGCCGACGGGAATGTACGGCATCGTCGGTGGAAGGAAGACGATTTCCGGTGCGACAGTAACCATCGGTGCGGGTGGGCAATAGCGCGTCCGCCAACCGAACGCCGTCGCGCCGTCGGGCAACAAAATCAATCCCGCCGAGGCGAGCACACAAACCGAACGGGTCATGGGAGGACTCCTTTCACACCAGTATGCAGATCGAGTTTGCAGGTGTGCAGCACATTCTTTACCTCACACCATAATCGTTGTACCCGATTCGGTCGAACCCTCAAGTGAGGGGCCCGAACAACAATCGGATACGTCGCAACAGCGTAATCGATACAAGCGGCGCAAAGCATCACGAATTGGGCCGATTCGAAAAAACTCGAACGGAACGACTCAACTCGCTGCAAGGCTCAAAATTCGACGACAGTACTGCCGAAAACTTTGGTTCTGGCGTGAATGCCGTCGGTCGAAATCGGACGTAAGTCGTTACTGTGTTAGGTTGGTTCCGAAATTCGGGAATGAGTCCACGGATGGGTGGGTGGGTAGCGGGTGGAGTCAATTGGAAGGACTTATCGTACCGAATACGTAGCCGCGGCCGCGTAGCGTTTGGATGAGGCGTGGGCCGTGCACTTCGAGCTTGCGGCGAAGTTCCTTCACGTGGACTTCGAGCGTGTTCGAGACGCCATCGTAGCGTTCGTCCCAGACGTGTTCGTAGATCCGCGTCCGGGTGAGGACATCACCGGGGTAGCGCATGAAGAACACGAGTAACGCCTGTTCCTTGGCGGTCAGTTCGAGTTTCTTGCCCGCTCGCTCCGCACGGTGGGTCGCGAGGTCGATATGCACATCGGAGTGAGAAAGTAGCGTCCCCGTGCGACCGTCTTGGCGGCGCGATAGCGAACGCACGCGGGCCAACAGTTCCTCGAACGCGAACGGTTTGCACAAGTAATCGTCGGCGCCGCCATCGAGGCCACGCACGCGGTCCGAAACTGCATCGCGCGCCGTCAAAAACAACACCGGCGTGCGGTTGCCACCTTTGCGATATCGCTGCAAAATCGTCAAGCCATCGAGTTCGGGTAGCCACCAATCGAGCAACACGACATCCCACGTTTCCGTCGACAGGCGATGCCAACCGGACAGGCCATCAGCGGCATGTTCGACGGTGAAGCCCTCTTCGCGCAAACCTCGCACCACGAAGTCTGCGATCTCGGTTTCGTCTTCGACGACGAGTACACGCACACTCATGGCGACACTTCCCACAACACGAGCTTGTTCTTCTCTTGTTCCTCGAACTCCCACGGCTGGATTGGCTCCTCGGCCACGATCTTTCCCGTGAGTTTTGCCGCATCGAGATGGCGCTGCGACGATAGCACCCAGCGAATGCGCTTGTCGCGGATCGCCTGCGAAAGTTCCGTCGCTTCGATGAACGATGGCACGATGCGTCCCAGATCGAAGACGACATCGTTCGCTTGAAATACGGCCAGCCGCGCCGGTTCCTCATCAGTCATGGCACGCACGAGATGCAGGAACTCGCGACGTGTCCGGAGCGCATCGGCAGCCGGATACGCAACGCCGAACAGATACCATTGCCCGAAGAAAACGAGCGACACCGCGAGGCACAGACTCGCGCAATTTAGCTGGATTCGTTTGCGTAAAATGGCCGCGATCAGCAGCAACCCGAGTAGCCAACCGAGCGCCAAACACCAGCGAGCGGGCAGGGGGGGAAGCGCGTTGTACGGCGATGGCAGCACGTCGGCGGGGGGCAGTATCGCCAACCCGATTGGCACGAATGCGATGCCGAGCATTACCCAGCCGGCCGAACGCAATCTCGCGGCCCAACGGTTGAGCAGATCGTGCGGGGCGAGCAGTAACTTCGACACGAGCAACGCCATTGCGGGTAACACCGGCAACAGGTAATAGCTGCGCCGCGATGCGGCAAACGTGAAGAACAAAAAGATCGCCCAGAAGTAGGCTTGGGTCAAACGGTCGCCACGTGTCGGCGTGGGTGATTTCATGAGCACCGCAGCAGGCAGGAACAGCGACCACGGCGCGGCCAGCATGAAGATCACGCCGAGGTACAAGTACACCGGCCCCGTGTGGTTGTGCGGCACCACGAAGCGCCGCACATTCTCGCGCCAGACCATTTGTAAACCTTCGACCGACCCCGTCGACCACGACGAGATCACGAACGGCAGTGCATACACCGCCACCGCGAGAGGGATCGCAAGGATCGACCAGAAGTTGAGCATCCAGCGACTTTCGGTGTAAAGCGCACGCCAGAATCCGCGTTGCAGATATGCGGTGTGTACGGAGTACGTTGCCATGACCACGAGCGGCAACGCGAAGCCGAGCAGGCCCTTAGTTAACGAGACGCACGCCATCCACAGCCAGAGTAGCAACACCCACGGCCCACCGCCACGCGGCGAAAACCGCTCGAACAGCCAGACGGCGACTAACACGCCCGTGACGGTTTCGATGTCTGCGGTAGCGCGACGCGAATAGAACGCGAACCCGAAGCTCGTGGCCAGAATCGCACCGGCCAAAACTCCAGTGCGCGTATCGTGCAGCCTTCGCCCCAGGTTCATAATGACGGCGATGCCCAACAGCCCAGCGAGCGCGGGTGGCAACCGCGCGGCGAATTCGTCGACACCACCCGTGCATTTTGCGGCAATTAAAATGAGCCAATAGGAACCGACCGGCTTGTCGTAGTAGAGTTGCCCGTTGATCGTCGGGTGGAAATAATCGCCCGAGATTTGCATCTCCCGTGCGACCTCCGCCCAGCGAACTTCCTCCGAGACCACCGCACGATCCCCGAGCCGCGTCAGGAATAGCAAAGCCGATGCAAGGAGGATCAGCCAGCGAATTGTCGCAACATTCATGCAGATAAATTTATTCACGGCAGGTGAAGTGGCCATGAAGCGAAGGTAAACAAACCGTTATCGTTTCGTTGCCTTGGCCCGCACCGTTTCCAGTTTGACCACGGCACCGTTTAGGCGTTTGCTTTCCTCGGCGGCTTCCATGAACGCGAATAACTCGATCGTTTCCGCGGCGGTGACGGGTGGAGTTCGGGTTTTGAAGAACTTGGCGATCTCGATCGCGGTCGCCTCGTAGCCCATGTATTTGTCGTTGAGCGGGACGATGCCTTTCACCGGGATTCCGTGCCCGTAGATGCCCGCCGTCGAAACGCCTTTGGTGCCGAACACGGTGGCACTGTATTTCGGCGCACCCTTCCGAATGCCGCGATACGTGCCGACGCGATCGTCTTTCCAGACGCCCGTCACAACATCGGCCGTCTCGGTGGCGGTTCGCGTTACCGATATGCAGCCCGGCCCCATGATCGTGTACAGCGTTTCGACCCCGTGGATGCCGTGCCAGAATAAATCGGGGTGATGCGGCTCGCGCGGGCAGCCACCGTAAACGTCCGCACCGAGCACGTCGCCGACTTCATCGTGTTTGCGCATCCCGATGAATCCAGGGCTAAAACGATGCTGCGAACAGGTAAAGATCGGCGTTTGATACTCGGCCGCCAACCGAAAGATTTCCACCGCGTCGGCGAATGAAGCCGCGAGCGGGCGGCCAATGTAAACCGGCTTGCCCCATTTCAGGATCGGCTTCAGTTGTTCGAGATGCGCGCGACCATCGACGCTCATCAACAACACGGCATCGACGCGCTTCAAGACCGCTTCCGGCGAATCGATCACTTCGACGCCGAGTTTCTGGATCGCATCGACCCACTTCGGCAACTCGCGCAGACTCTCCGGAATATCCGCACTCCCCGCCTTGAATGCCACCACTACTTTGATGCCCGCCAAGTCGCCGACCGCCTTCGGGTTGTGAAAGAGTTCGGTGAAAGCGACCGCCTGGTAATTGTCCAATCCGATGATGCCGACCCGGATCGGTTCGACCGCAGAAACAGTGGCCATTGAAGTGAGTGCGAGTGCGAACAGGAGAATGAGCAAGCGCAACATGAGATAAACCTTTCGAGAGCGGTCGGGGTTGCGGGGAATCTGAGTTTACACGATCTCGAACACTTTCTCTGCAATTCCATTAATAAACTTCTTCGTCGCACGTTGACCTGTTGAGCGTGATGGAGGCGTCATGTTGGATGATCGCGATTGGATACTCGCTGCGGTGGATCGCTACGAACGGCCGTTACTGGCTTACGTCCGGCGGTTGCTGCACAACCCGGAACGCAGTCGCGATGTCGTGCAAGATGCCTTTCTCCAACTGTGCAAACAGTCGCGAGGGCAAGTGGAATCGCACCTGGCCGCGTGGTTGTTTGCCGTCAGTCGCCGTCGCGCCATCGACCTTTTACGAAAGGACACTCGTATGCTTGCGACCACCGAATTGCTGGCCGAACCGACGGCCCGCGATCCCGACCCCGAACATCGTGCCGAGCAACGCGACTCCGCACAATTTGTGATGGCACGCCTCTCGGAGCTACCCGCCGAACAGGGCGAAGCGGTGCGTTTGAAGTTTCAAAATCAATTCACGTACCGCGAAATTGCACAAATCATGGGCCTGAGCGAGTCTCACGTCGGCGTGCTGTTGCACACCGCTTTGAAGACCCTCCGGCGAACACTGCCCCAACTGGCATAACCCCACACAGGATAACATGAACACCGAAATGGATGAAGCGAAACTGACCGCGTACGCGCTCAAAGACCCGAGCCTTAGCGATGCCGAACGCACCGACATCGAACGCCGAATCGCAGACGACCCCGTCGCAAAAGCACACATCGAAGAGACCCACGCACTCGCGCAACTTCTAACAACCCGCCTCGCCGCCGAAGCGCCACCCGCAGTCGTGTCCTCCGTGGCCGCGTCGTTGCAGCCGAAGAAATCGAACGCACGCCGCTGGGTCGTCAGCATCGCCTCGCTCGCCGCCGCAATGCTCGTCGGGGCGATCGCGTACCCGATGTTTTCCACGAGGAACTATGGAGCGTTCAGTAACCCGGAGTTGAAAACGGGCGCGAGCGCGAGGGCAGTTACTAAAGATAAAGTCTCAATTTCGTCATCGGCCGTCAGCCAAGGTGGCGGTTTCGGCGGCGGTGGCGGTCATGGTAGCGGGTTCGGAGTTGGCCAAGGTGGTTTCAGTGGCAGGCTAAACGGAGGTTTCGGCGGTGGTCAAGCTCCGGCAAACGGGGGCAGCGCCATTCAGTCTGGTCTCACGCCAGCCACTGAACCAACAGACGAGTCGAAACCATCAGCTGTCCCGCCAGCAGATCCCACAGTTGAAGCACCCAACGGCTACGGCTTGCCCGCCGATGCTGCACTGAGAAAAAAAAGCAACCTCGTTACCACCCCGCCGCCAGAACCCGACAAACTGGGTGTACAACGCCTTAAGCCACTCGGCGAACAGGAACAAGACCCGCAATCGGGCGAACGCTTTCGCCAACTCGTGGAAAATCCGTTCACGCGCGTCGAGGGGATGAATGCCGTTTCGACGTTTGGCGTCGATGTCGATACCGCGAGTTACTCGATCGTGCGGAACTTTCTGAACCACAACACGTTGCCGCACCCCGATGCGGTTCGGCTCGAAGAGATGGTCAATTACTTCCCGTATCGCGATGCCCCGCCCGAAGGGAACGACCCGTTTGCAGTGCGCGTCGAGATGGCCGATTGCCCCTGGCAGCCGAAGCATCGTCTCGTTCGCGTTGCGCTGAAAGCGAAGCCGATCGACAACAGCAAACGTCCGCCGAGCAACCTCGTTTTCCTGATCGATGTCTCGGGTTCGATGGACGCACCCAATCGGCTACCGCTCGTAAAAGCGTCGATGAAACTGCTCGTCGATCAACTCGGCGAGAACGACCGCGTGGCACTCGTCGTTTACGCGGGCACCACCGGACTCGTGCTCGATTCGACGAACGCCAGCCAGAAAGACGTCATTCTGAAAGCACTCGATAACCTCGGTGCGGGCGGTTCGACGAACGGCAGTGCAGGGATTCAGCAAGCGTACGATGTCGCCGTGCGAAACTTCATTCCGAAGGGCACGAACCGCGTGATTCTCTGCACCGATGGCGACTGGAACGTCGGCACCACCAGCACCGAAGCGCTCATCAAACTCATCGAAGAGAAGCGTAAAACGGGCGTGTTCCTGAGTGTGTTCGGTTTCGGTATGGGCAACCTCCGCGACGAAATGATGGTACAACTCGCGGGCAAAGGCAACGGTAACTATGCCTACATCGACACGATTTCCGAAGCGAAGAAAGCACTCGTCGAGCAACTTTCCGGCACGCTCGTCACGGTGGCGAAAGACGTCAAAATTCAGATCGAGTTCAACCCCGCGAAAGTCGCTGCGTATCGGTTACTCGGCTACGAGAAGCGGAAGTTGGCCACGCAGGATTTCCACGACGACAAGAAAGACGCGGGCGAAATGGGGGCCGGGCACGTCGTGACGGCACTCTACGAACTGGTGCCAACAGGTGTTGTTGCGGAGCCTAAAGTCGATGGCCTGCGGTATCAGCCTGCCACGCCGACGAAACCCAAGGCCAACGTCGACGACAAGGTGGCAACCGAAGCATTCGTACTGAAACTTCGCCACAAACAGCCCGACTCAGACGTCAGTACGCTGCGAGAGATCCCGGTTGGCGATGTCGCCAAGTCTTACGACAAAGCCACCGAAGATTTCCAGTTCGCATCGTCGGTGGCCGCGTTCGCGATGTTGCTAAAAGAGTCGCCTTACAAGGGGACTGCCACCTACGCACTCGTCGAAGAACTCGCCGCCGGTTCACTGACGCACGACCCCGGAGCGTACCGTGCGGAGTTCCTGCAACTGGTGAAGAAGGCAAAGCAACTGGCGAACAAGCCTTAACAGTCGAAGCAAAGCGAGCGGGGAATTTTGTTATTCTGAGCCGAAAACTCGCTCTCATAATCGTCGTAAGTCACAATTGCAAACGCCCCAAAATCGGTTTTTGGGGTGTTTTTTCGTCTCAAACTGCCAATTTTTGATCGCAAATCGCTTATCGGTTTAGACTGTTTTGCCGTATTTTGCGTTCTTGTCACGGTTTGCGTCGATCGCCACTCGGCGGGTAATCGCTGTAAGTACCGACCGTTTCGCGTCACTTTGCGACTTTTTCATGTCAAGATGCGACCGTTTGGTGTCAAGATGCGACCGTTTGGTGTCATTTCGAGACACTTTTGCGCAAGAGACAAAAGTCGACTTACGTCAAATAACCAAAAACTTATTGACTTCGCGAAATCGTGTGGGCGATGGTTTTCCACAGGACGCATCGATCCAATACAAT
>JAYSYI010000503.1:0-3592 GCA_043727665.1 Limnoglobus sp.
GATTTCACATGCAAAGCGCAAACTGACAAAGGCGGCTGGGGTTATGTGAGTGCGCTCGAAGGCGGAAACTTCGACGAAGGCTCGACTACGATCACCCAGCTACAAGCCCTGCGTGCCGCACGCAACGCGGGTATCCCGGTGCCGAAAAAGACAATCGATAACTCGGTGGAATACCTACGGAAATGCACGACGCCACGTGGCGGCATCATCTACAACCTTAGCAGTGGTGGCATCGCGGCATCGGGCCAAGAGCGACCGCCGATCACCGCCGCCGCCGTTGCTTGTGCGTTCAGTTCGGGCCAGTACAACGACGAATACGCGAAGAAGTGGATCCAGTATTGCAAGGAAAACATCCCGTACGCCAAGGGCCGCCTGTCGCACGACGAGTACCAAAGCTACTACTTCGCGCAGGCCATCTACGTCCTCGGCGACGACCGCTACGGCCAGATGTTCCCGAAAGTCGCGAAGGCCGACTGGCTGACGTGGACGTCGTACCGCGAAGCGATGTACGAGTATTTGAAAGGCCAACAAGCCGCCGACGGCAGTTGGTCCGGTGGCTACATCGGGCCGGTGTTCTCCACGGCGACGAACTTAACGATCTTGCAACTGGAAAAAGGCATTCTCCCGATCTATCACCGGTAAGAATTCGTCAACCAATATTCACCTGTCATTAATGGGAACCCTCGCACCATGACCGTCGATACGCCTGCATTCAAACTCGAAGACACGGACATCGCGTCGATCAAGAAGCTCCAGACGGCTTACAAAGATCTGAAGCACCAACTCGGTCGCGTGATTGTCGGCCAAGACGAAGTCATCGAGCAACTGCTCATCGCGATGTTCAGCCGCGGCCACTGTATGCTCGAAGGCGTGCCGGGCCTCGCGAAGACGTTGCTCATTTCGTCGTTGGCGAAATGTTTGTCGCTCGATTTTAGCCGCATTCAGTTCACCCCGGACTTGATGCCCGCGGACATCACCGGCACGGACTTCATCGAGAAGAACCCGATTACGGGCGGTATCGACCTCAAGTTCCGGCCCGGCCCGCTGTTCTCGAACATCGTGCTCGCGGATGAAATCAACCGGACGCCACCCCGAACGCAGGCCGCGCTTCTCGAAGCGATGCAAGAGCGAACGGTGTCAGTCGGCCGCGTTCGCCACAAGCTCGCCAGCCCGTTCTTTGTGCTCGCCACGCAGAACCCGATCGAGCAAGAAGGCACGTACCCGCTACCCGAAGCCCAACTCGACCGCTTCATGTTCAAGGTGTTCGTCACCTACCCGAGCTTCGACGAAGAGTTCGAGATCGCTCGCCGCACGACGGCATTGCAAGTCGAGGAAATCGCCCCGGTGTTAACGGGCGAGCATATCCTCGAGTTGCAAAATCTCGTCCGCAAAGTGCCGGTGTCGGACCACATCATCCGCTACTGCTTGGCGATCGTGCGGCAAACGCGGATCAGCGAGGGCGGCGCGCCGAAGTTCATTCGCGAATGGCTCTCGTGGGGCGCAGGCCCGCGTGCCGTGCAGAACCTGATTCTCGGTGCGAAAGCAAGGGCACTGCTGAACGGCCGACCGCACGTAACCACCGAAGACATCAAGAAACTCGCACTGCCGGTAATGCGCCACCGGTTGTTGACGAACTTCACGGCAGCATCCGAAGGAATCACGACGGACATTGTCGTGAAGAAGATCCTCGAAGAAACGCCAGACAAAGAAGGCGATCTGGAGAAGGACGACCGGTTCAAGAAGATCTTCGCATCGTAAGTTCCCGCAGGCCGAACCCCCCCACACGCGATCCAGGACTGCGGATTTATGCCGACTGAGACCGACCCGAAACGCTTTCTTCACCCCGGTACGATCGCACGAATCGCGAGCCTCGATCTGCGCGCGAAGCACGTCGTGGAAGGGTTCATTTCGGGGATGCACAAAAGTCCGTTCTTCGGACAAAGTGTCGAGTTCGTCCAGCACCGCGAATACGTCCCCGGCGACGATATTCGCCACATCGACTGGAAAGTTTGGTCGCGCACCGACCGCTTTTACATCAAGCAGTTCGAGGCGGAAACGAACCTGCGCTGCACGCTGATCGTCGATACGAGCGAGTCGATGCGCTACGGTCGCGGGCCGATGAATAAGTACGAATACGCCTGCACATCGGCCGCGTGTTTGGCGTACCTGACGACGAAACAACAAGATTCCATCGGCCTCGTCAGTTATGGTTGGGATGTGAATCAGGTGGTGCCCGCACGCAGTGCGCAGATGCAACTCGATGCGATTACGAAGGCGCTCGATCTGAGTAAGCCGAAAGAGAAAACTGACATCATGAAGGCGATCCGGCGAGTTGCCGAGACATCCCCGGCACGCGGTTTGGTCGTGATATTTTCGGATCTTCTGGCGGACCGCGAGACGCTGTTCAAGGGGCTGGAAATGCTCCGCCACCGTCGTCACGATGTGATGGTATTTCACGTGATGGACGACGACGAATTGACGTTCCCGTTTGGCGGTATGACGCGCTTCGAAGGCATGGAAGAGATGCCGAACCTGATGTGCGACCCGAAGGCATTGCGAGCGGGCTACCTCGAAGTGGTCGAAGAATTTTTAACCGAAGTGCGACGCGGTTGCAGCCGCATGGGCGTCGATTATTCGCTCGTGAAAACCAGCGATTACCTCGATGCGGTTCTTTCGAAGTTTCTGTTTCAGCGGATGTCGAACAAGGCCTCGCCCGTTCGCCGCTAACGCGAATGCGATGTGCGTGCGAGTGGCGAACCGACTTATTGATGAGACACCCTTACGATGTTCGACTTGTTTTTGAATCCGTGGTCGATGATGATCGGTGCCGGGCTGGTTGTCGTGCCGATCATTATTCACCTCATCAATCGGATGCGCTTCAAGCGGGTTCATTGGGCCGCCATGGAGTTTCTGCTGAAGGCGCAGAAACGCATGAAGCGGAAGCTGATTTTTCAACAACTCTTGTTGCTCCTCTTACGTTGCCTGCTCGTCGCGCTCATCGGCCTGATCGTCGGTCGCTTCGTCGGCTGCAACCCGCTCGAAGGTCGCGAAACACGCACCACGGCTCATGTGGCCATCCTCGACGATTCGCCGAGTATGGGCGACTTCTTCCGCGGAGATGATGGCCAGATTACCGATGCATTCGCCCAAGCGAAAAAAGTACTCGTCGAGCAAATCGCACCGTCCGCTTCGCAAGCGACGACCGCCCAAACGCTCGATGTCATACGTCTATCGGATTTGAATTCGCCACGCTCGTTCGCCCGGCTAAATACGACGACAATCGACGAGTTAAAGACGTACTTGCAGGGTTACAAACCGACGCCCGTTCGTGGTTCGCTGGCGGCGGCAATCAAGAAAGCGAGCGAGACGTTCCCGACCAACGCGGGGCAAGACACGGCACGGATTATCCACGTTCTCAGCGATTTCCGCACGATCGATTGGGAAGAAGACGGCCCCGCCATCAAGAAGGCGATCGAAGACCTCGCGGCCTCACGCACGAAAGTTCACCTGATCGATGTCGCACACCCCTACCGCAAAGACGAGAAGCGTCCGCCGCTGTTTCACGACAACGTCGGCATCATCGAACTCAAGC
>JAYSYI010000504.1:0-3589 GCA_043727665.1 Limnoglobus sp.
CGACTTCAAGAAACTGATGGCGTCACTCGTGCAATTGTTCGACAACCTCGCGAAAATGGTATCACGGTAGCAGTGCGAGAACGGACGGCGGGACTTGCAAGATTTGGCTGGAAAGCCAGCCGGTTTCGCTGTTGCCGTGCAACTCGGACACCGCGAGGTTTGGCATGCGGCCGAGTTCCACCCAGCGTTTGGGGCCGAAGTCATTCAATAGGCATAGCAGCAAGATTTTGCACACGATGCCGTGCGCGATGAAGACGATCCGCTCGCCTGCGTGTGCCGTCATGGTGTCGTTCCAGGCGGTGATTAGGCGTTCGCGTAAGTCGTCGAACGACTCGGCATCGGGTGTCGTGTAAGCGGTGTTCCCCGACGACCATTCGCGTACGGTGATCGCCCAGAAACCATCGGTCGTGGAAAAGGGCTGCCCCGACATATCGCCGATGCGGCGTTCGTGGAATCGCGAATCGATGAGGTGCGGCAACCCGGTTTGTTGTGCGATTGGCGATGCGGTACGTCGGGCACGCAGCATGTTCGACGAAATCACTCGCGTCGGCTGTAACGTCTGAAACCACTCGGCGGCGGCCACGGCCTGTCGTTCGCCCAATTCGCTGAGGCCGATGTCCGACTCTGCACCGTGGAAAACCGTTGGCGTCGTCGTTTCCGCATGGCGTGCCAACCAGACCCGTGTTTCGCGAATCATCCGTCACCTCGTTGCGTTACATGCGAATGCCGACTTCGCCCGTTTGCAGATACGACCGCGTCCCGCACATCGGGCACTCCACAATCGATGGCGAAATCAAAGCCTCCACCCGTTCGGATCGTGGCTCGGTTTCGGTGGCTTCGGCAGCGGGCATCAGTCGGTCGGCGCGGAAGCGAAGCCACTGTTGCAGTTGTTGCAAAAGCTTCGTCGGCAGCTTGCGATTCAGGCCAATCGTGTGCGTTCCATACACCAGAACGTGCGTGCCGTTCCGGGTCGTTTCGCATCGTACCTCGGCATCGGGGTCGGCCACGGTGCGGTCCGCAACAGTGACGCCACGACGGCCGACCAACACCGGGCCGATGTCATTTTCGTAGACTTCTTCGAGTTCGACCACGAGCAGCGTATCCGGGTATGCGACTAGCGTTCGCCCGCTTTTCGACGGGTAGCGTTTGGCGTGTTCGAACACCGATTGCGCGTTGCCGATCTTTTCCCACGGTCGCGCGTTTCGCAATTTCCACACTTCGCCGAGTAGTTGGAACCACTCTTGCGTGCCGGCGAGTAACCGCGAAAACTGCGGACAGAATTTCCCGAGTTCGACGAGGTCGAGCGCGGTCAGCCGCGATTCGAACGCCACATTAGCGAGCAAGATTCGCAGGCGTGCCGTCTCGCGGTCGGACAATCCTTCCGAGTTCAGCAGCGTCTCGGCAGCGGCATCGGCGAACACGGGGGAGCTTTCGCCGCGGCAAAACGGCGCGAATAACTCGGACATCAGCGTGCCCCAGTCGGTGCCGAACGAGGCTGTGTCGCTCGCTTGCAGCACGCGCACCGCAGCGAACAACTGCGTCTGTGCATTCCCTTTTTGCGATAACACCGCCGCATGTTGGGCCAAATCTCGAACGAGGGTGGATCGTTCGAGTGGCGTGCCCGCGTTCAGACTCGTGCGGCACAACCGCGTAAGAAATCGAATCGCTGTCTGCGTTCGCCCCACCGTGCTCGCGACTTCCCGCCACGCGGCATCGATTGCCCGCACGTTCCGCCGACCGGTTGCACGGCGAACGTAGCGGGCCGTGGCGTACGCGATTGTCACCAGCGACGCGGTGAGGAAAGCCGTCAGCAATGGCTTGATCGTCGACTTCGGCAATGCGAGGGTGGCGATCATCCCGACAACCGCGATTCCGGTGGCGATCTTCACGCCGAGTTCGCGGGGACCGAGGCGACCGCCGGGGTCTGAAACCGTCGCCGGTTCCAGCCCTGGCCGTTCGATTCGCACCGTCGTGCCGCGCGAAGCGGCGATGAAAAAGCCATCGCCAGTCACGCGGCCATCGGCCAGCACGAGCGGCGGCGGTAATTGTTGAACCGGATTGCGGATCATCGCGAAACAGGTCGGGCAGATTCCCGATTGCGATTCGGCCGCCTTTCGGCAGACCGGCTCAATCTCCTCCGCCGTCGCCCCAATGCGCGTCAGCAACGCCTGATGGACCTGCGCGGGTTCGACATTTTCGTAGGTTTGCTTCGTCAGAAAGTAGATTTGATCCAGCTCGGTCGTATCGCGTGAAGTGGCGTAGCTTTGGACGGCTTTCTCGATGGCGGGTGCGGGTTCGGCAGCGCGACCGTTGGCGAACAACAACCGGTGTTTCGCCCACAGATGCCGAATCAGCGCAGGGCGGGTGAACCGCCCACTGCACTTCGGGCAACGCAGTTTCGTCGTCGCCTCGCTCTGCGCCACGATGGTATCGAGCGAGGTACAGACATCGACCCGCGACTGCAAATGCGTCAGCCGTTCCAGGGTGCGAATGCGGCCAAGACCGGCGGTGAACGAACGAACGATCGGGCCGACCGATTCCAGTTTGTCCGGCAATGAAGCGATTAATTTTGCGGTGGCGGCCATGCGATGCCCGAGCACGACTTCGCGGTCGGATAGCAACGGGGCCGTGAGCAGGATCAAGCCGTTGGGTATCGGTAGTGGCATTCGCGCAACGAACTCGACCGCGATGCGTTTGCCGTTCGAGTGTGCCCGAATGCGGTTAAACAATTGCAAGACTTCGCGGCGCATGGAGTACGCCGTCGCCACCGCCGCGATGCGTCGGCTCCGTTCGGCACGGTTGCTCAACGACATCAGCCGCCGGACGATCTCGTCCAACACTGCGGCAGATTCGTTCGAACTGGATTCGATACCGGCCATGCGTGTCGTGTCCCATCGAGACGCGATTCAAATTTCGTGCGAACGCTTCCAAGAAAGAGTAGTGTATGGTTACGCGAATTCGATCCGTAGCCCTCTGAGTCACGAACCATGAACGCATTCTCCGTCCACATGTTGGCACTCGCGGCCCTTCTCGCAATCGTCGGCGCGGCTTCGGCACAAGACGACGAAGACAAAAAAGCCGCCATCGAACAGAAGAAAGTCGCGATCGGCTTTCTGAAGAAAGCGGCCATCGACAAGATCGCTATCGCAGAGACGGAGAACATTCAGTTGTTCACGACGTACCCCGAAGCGAAAGCGAAATCGCTCGCCGAATCGGCCCAGAAAGTCGCGATGTTCGCCCGCAAGACGTTGAAATTTGAAGACGCTACCAAGCTCTGGAAGGGCAAGCTCACGGTGTATGTGTTCTCGGACCCGCGAACGCTCGGCGCGTTCTACCGTGCGGTCGAACAGAAGAAACTCGAGCGCGACACGTGGTTTGCCGTGAACGCACGCAACGATCCGACGTACGCGATGATCGGCATTGATCGTGGCGAGAAAGCGACCGACACGGAAATTACCAACGACGTTTCGACGATCGTGGCCGCGACCGTTCTGAACAAGAAAGCCGGCACCGGACCAACGACGGGCACGTTACCCGACTGGCTGCAAATCGGCTTCGGGCGCGCCATGGTGTTACGCGGCGACTCGAA
>JAYSYI010000505.1:0-31912 GCA_043727665.1 Limnoglobus sp.
TCGGTAACCGGAATCGCCGAACTGGAATCCTGCTCTGTGCGGCCGTGCTGGCCTGCGCGACCGGTTCGGGCTGTCGATTGTTCGATCGTGCGGGTGGTAGCGGGCGAAGCAGCCTCGGCGACCGCCCCGATCCGCTGATGGGTGGCAGTCGCATTCCGGCCACGAACCTGCCAACGGGCAAAGCCGACACCGCCCGTGGTGCCCGCGACCCGCTGATGACTTCGCCCGTAAGCCAAAGTAACGATCTCCCCGGTGGCGCTCGCAAAGATCCGTATCGCCCGAGCCGTGAAAGCACCGCTGCGGGCCTCGCCGCCGGTATCCGCATCCCTGCCGATTATCCGGATCGCCGTGCCACCGGCAAAACCGAAGCCGCCGACTACGACCGCATCGCCAGTGAACTGCGTCGCTTACGTGTGAAGTTCCAAGAACCGATCCGCGAGGGTGGCGAATACGTCGTCCGCGGCGAAGTCCCCATCGGCACCGATGGCTCCGTACAGCGCTACGAAGGATCCGGGGCATCCGCCGCCGACGCTGCAAAGCAATTGCTGGAACAAGTCCAATCGGGGCAGTAAATCGTTTGGCCAAGCAGGTTTTGCGAAGTATGAGGTGCGGCGTCGCCATTTTTGCAGGACGCCATTCAGAATAGACAGAATAACGTCAGAAATTAGACAGAATGAATTCTGTCCGCTCACTTCTGCGGCGGTCAGAGGGCTTTCGACGTGGCAGCGACGGACCTAAATGCGTTCTGGATCAGGTCTCCGTTTCCGCACGCCCCAATCGGATTCGGCGTCACCGCCCGCTCTCTGAACGACGCGCTGGCCATAATCTGCGCCTTAGACTACGGGAGATATCTACCCGACGATCTGATTGGGGTGCAGGTCACCGAAGGTGTCACGGTCGCCGAATTGGAACAGTCATACATGGTCCTCAACATGGGACCGATTAGCGTTAGGTGCATGTGGTATCCGTTTGTGGTGATCGGCGTGCCGAAGTGGGCAGAGGAGCGTATTGCTGCGAAGCAGAGTGGCACTGGCGAGCCAGACGCCCTGGGAACTTAAATTGTCGGTGAGCAGTGACCCGTACCGGTTGCATAGGTCGTTCTCGAATTTACTAACCGACATCTATGATTTGTCAATTCTGTTTAGCCTCGCCGCGTAGGCTTTGCGTTGCGAAACGCGGGGCCTAAACCCACCTAAAATTCGCGTGCGATCCGACACGTCGAGCCCGCGCTTCGCTCCGAAAACTACGCGGCGCGGCTAAACGGGGATAGAATTACTAACTCATCGTTCGGTTTGAGTTTAATAACGAGGCCAGTGCGGCGGGTTGGGCCTTCGACGCTCCCGTTGATACACAATCACGCCAGCTATCAATGGGCCGAGCAGCGTTGCGATTTTCAAAATGTCGACGGCGATTTCCCACGCGGTGAATTCACTCAAACCGATCAGAGCAAGGCCGAACACCGAGAACCGGACGAGCAGAATGATGCCCAGCGTAATGGCCGCTGCCACAACTGCCGACCGCATTGGCCGACCAGACCCCGGACGAATCGACCGCGGAATCGGCTTTCGGTGAACGAATAGCCATGCTCCGCCAGCCGAAAGCAGTGCGGCCGAACCCGACGAAACCGCGGCCAAAAGTATCCCCATAAACGCGAAACCGGGGGCAATGCCTTCGCCCGGGTTGTTGCTCGTGGCCATTCCGACACCGAGCCAGCATGCGTAACTAAATATCAAAATTAATATTGCTGCCGCAGCGAGCAACAGCCCTGCCGACACCCGACGCAAGAGTGAAAAGGCGCGGTTGGGTGGGGTGTTTTGCAGATTCTCTGTCACGGCTCGATCTCCATGGGATCTGTTGTTGTAACGGATCGTACCACATGATCTTGTGAATTTTCCCCGCACCGCGATGGAGTGAATTGTCGATACGCAAGCTTTTCCGATAACTATACCTGATGCTACTATGCCAACGCTGATCCTGACGCCGCGATTTACCGAAGACGCGCAATCCCTGTGGCGGGCTGCGAACGAACTCGGTTGGGGCGTCGAACGACTTGTGAATTGGCGCGTGCCCGAAGAGTTGAAAGCAGTACGCGAGCCTGTGCTTTACCTCGAGTCGCTGTTCGGACCAACGCTGGCCGAACAGTTCGGGCTGCGACTGTTAGAACCGACTATCGATTGGCTGCCCGAGTTACCCGACGAGTATCGTAAGCGGTCGGTATCGCTCACATCCCTCCGAAACGCCCGGTTGTTGCCGAATCCTGCGTTCATCAAGCCGCCAAACGACAAAAGTTTCCCCGCACAAGTCTACCTTGGATCGGAACTGCCAACCGGCTACGACGAAGATTCGCCCGTGTTAATCTCCGAAGTCGTCAGCTGGAAAACGGAGTTCCGCTGCTTCGTTTTGGATCGCGATCTTCAAACGATGTCGATCTATTTGCGCGATGGCCAACTTCAGCGCGAGGTCGGTTTTGCTGCCTCCGAGTCGGAACTGGCAGAAGCCGAGTCGTTCGTGAAGTCCGTGCTTGCCGATTGGCGGGTTCCACTCGCACGAACGGCCGTGATCGATATCGGAGTGATTGCTGGCAGGGGTTGGTCCGTCGTCGAGCAAAATTCCGCATGGGGCGCAGGAATTTACGGCTGCGACCCCGCGAAAGTACTCGAGGTCGTTCGGTACGCGGCGGTTCGTCTATAAATTGTTGTCGTGGGAGCGCCGATCAGACTCAACCCATTACCTAACCTCGCCGCAAACTTGGCGGTAATCGTCTCACACTCGACCGCGTTACTCTTTACTCTACTCATCGATCGGTTTGGGTTGGACTTCACGCATTTTCTTCTCGACGACGACTTTTAGCAGAAGCGTCACGAGTGCCAGCATGGTTAATAACGAGGCCAGTGCGAAGGCGGCGGCTTGGTCTTCTTTGCCGATGCCCTGGAAGAGTTTTTCGACGCGGAGCGGCATTGTGTCGGTGCGACCGGTGATTCGCCCGGAGACGACGTAGATCGCGCCGAACTCGCCCATCGCGCGGGCGTTGCACAAAATCACGCCGTAAAGCAGGCCCCATTTAATGTTCGGCACGGTGATGTAGCGGAACATCTGCCAGCCACTTGCACCGAGGCTACGCGCGGCGATTTCCTCTTCGGGCCCGTTGGCTTCGAGGACGGGAATCAGTTCGCGGGCCACGAACGGGAAGGTGACGAACGCCGTGACGAGAACCAAGCCCGGTGCGGCGAAAATCACTTGGAAGCCGTGCGAGAGCAACCAGTCGCCGAGCGGTGAACCTTGGCGGAAGAGTAGCATGAATACTAACCCTGCCACCACCGGCGAGACGCTGAACGGCATGTCGATGAGCGTGGTCAGGATCGTGCGGCCAGGGAAGCGGAACCGTGCGATGGTGTACGCTGCCGCGATGCCGAAGATCGTGTTCATGGCGACCGCCACCGGTGCGATCATCAGCGTCAAAAAGATTGCATGTCGCGTATCGGGATCGTTGACGAGGCTATTCCAGTAGTGCAGCGGCCCCGCACGAAACGCACTCGTGAAGACGTTAATCAGCGGTAACGCCACCAGCCCGCCGACGATCAGGAACGTCAGTGTCACGAATACATAACGCACCCACCACGGGTCGGTTCGGATGCGTTTCGGCGGCGAATTACTCGTCATGGCGGCGACTCCACCGTTCGAGGAAGTTGATCGCGACCAGCAACAGGAACGAAAACGCGAGCAAGAACACCGCAATCGCGGCGGCTTCCCGGTATGCGAATTCATCGAGCCTCGAGACGATCAGCACCGGTGCAATTTCGGATTGGAACGGAATGTTCGAACTGATGAAAATCACCGAGCCATACTCGCCGATGGCGCGGGCGAATGCCAACGTGAAGCCCGTCAACGTCGGCGGCAACAGCGTGGGCATAATCACACGGCGAAACGTCTGCCAGCGGTTCGCACCGAGCACCGCAGCGGCTTCTTCGGTCTCCGCGTCCATCTCTTCAAGCACCGGTTGCACCGTGCGTACTACGAATGGAAACCCGGTAAATACCAGCACCAAAATAATACCCGTCCGCGTGTAGGCCCCTTCGAAACCGAGTGGCACGAGGTATTGCCCGAGCCAGCCGTCTTTCACGTACAAACTCGCGTACACCAGCCCCGCCACCGCCGTAGGCAACGCGAACGGCACATCGACGAGCGCATCGACGATGCGCTTGCCGTAGAACTCGTAGCGCACCAGCGACCACGCGACGATTAGGCCCAACACGACGTTTATGGCCGCCGCCGTTAGCGACGCAGTGAACGTAAGTTTGTAAGCGGCGATCGCGCGCGGCGTCCAGACGACGGCCCAAAACTCGCTGAACGTGAGGTCGGCCGCTTTGAAGATCCCCGCCGTAAGTGGAACCAGCACGATGATGCTGAGATAGAAGATCGTATACCCGAGGCCGAGGCGGAACCCCGGTAAGACGCGGCGCGATGTCCGACTCATTTCGCCACCCCCTTCGCGGTGTAAATCGAGTCGAATATTGCGCCTTCTGTGAAGAACCGCGACTGGATTGCGTCCCAACTCGTGCCGATCGTCCTCACCGAGAACAGTTCGATTTTCGGGAAGCGATTCGCGTTGCGTTTGAGGACGGCTTCGTTCGTGGGGCGATAATAATGGTGGGCAATCACTTCCTGCGCCTCTTCGGTGTAGAGGAAGTTCATGTAGGCTTCGGCGGCGGCCTTCGTCCCGCGCTTTCGAACGATGCGATCCACGACGGCCACATGCGGTTCGGCCAGCACGCTATTCGGCGGGTAGACGATCTCCAGATCGCCGTTCGATTCCTTGACTTCGAAGTACGCTTCGTTCTCCCACGTGAGGTGAACGTCGCCGATCTTTTTGTGTGCGAACGTCATCGTTGCCCCGCGTGCGGCCGCATCGAGGATCGGCACGCGGCGAATCACTTGCGTGACGTATTGAAGTGCTTCCGCGTCGGTTTTGCCGTGCGAAATCTGATAGCCCCACATCGCGAGGAAACTCCACTTGCCGTTGCCCGATGTCTTCGGGTTCGGCGTGATGACACTCACGCCCTCTTTGGCCAGGTCGTTCCAGTCGTGGATTTGCTTCGGGTTGCCCTTGCGGACGACGAACACGATTGTCGACGTGTAGGGTAACGAGCGGTTCGGGAAACGATCTTCCCAACCGGCATCAATGATGCCCGCTTTGCGAATCGCGTCGGTATCGGTCCAAAGTGCGAGCGTAACGACATCGGCTTTCAGGCCGTTGATGACCGAACCGGCCTGACTGCCGGATCCACCGTGCGACTGCGTGATTGAAATCGGAATCCCAGTATCGAGTTGGAAGCGACTTTCAAATCGTGCGTTGATGTCACGCCAGAGTTCGCGCGTGGGATCGCAGGCGACGTTTATGAGTTCGAGTTTCCCGCCATCGCGAACGACTCCCGCAGAGAGTACCCACACCACCGCTGCCACAACATAGACCGCGACTGCCAAGACCAACAATTTACGGAGCATCGTAGCCCTCGCTGAAGATGCCAACGGCGAATGTTCACTTTGTTTATCGAGTATTGGATGATTGTCCAGTTGCGGTACCTACCAAACGAAAATGCGAGGGCAGTTGCCCTCGCATTCGCGATTCGCAAACCGAGTAGTTTACGACTCCTTTTTGCTTTCGACCTTCTTCGGCTCGGTCTTTGGCTCAACCTTCTTTGGCTCGACCTTTGGCTCTTCGGCCTTTGGCATCACCTTTGGCTCGACAGCCATCGGGCTGATGACGATTGGTGCGCCAGCGGTGGCACATGGTGCGGCTTCGGTTGCACATGGTGCAGCGACAGGTGCGGCTTCACAGGTTGTGCATTCTGGGACTGCAACCGGTGCGGAACCGTGGCAGCTTTTGCCGCTGTGCATGCGGGCCTTAAGCTTCGCGAACAGGCCGCCACCGTGGCAGCTAGCGGGAGCCGAGCCTTGGCAGCTGGCAACGTAACCGCTGCAGCTGGCGACGGGTGCCGAACCGTGACAGCTGGCTTTTTTGCCACCGAACGAAGCGGCGTCACCCGAAGTGGCGACTGCCATCATCATGACCATACTGTACATAGCGACCGAACCTCCAACGTTGTTACGGGGCCTGGTGGTCGAGCGCACGCTCTGTCAATCCAGGGGACTCAGCTAAGGCACCACATTGGGGCAAGCTGGTATAACAGGATCGTAGTTGCCGATTACATCAGCGTCAATGTTAAATTGGGAGTTCTGGGTGAGACTTCAATCGTTTTGGAGCGAAAAAGGTTCGGTCGTGCCGGGAAAATCACCAACAGGAATCGAACCGGATAGTTGCGTTCCATACCTAACTGGCAAGGATCGGGTATCTTAACCCTATCGGCAGGGACGGCCGCACGGCCTCTGCTCGCACCTATGCGGAGACGCTTTCATGGATCGAGACCGCCTGCCACTTCCCGATTCGCGTTCCGTTTATCGTGTCGGCCTGATCGGTATGGCTCTCTGTACCGTGGCCGCGATTTACGGCTTCGCTATGGATCAATCGGGCCTCGGCTCGCCGTCTTATTTATACACCACCGTGCGGTTAATACTCGTTGCCGTCGGTGCGATTACGGTCGGTGCGGCGATTTCGCTTCGCCCCGGTTTGTCGCTAATCTGGCCGATTGCGGCGGGTGCTGCGCTACTCGCGAGTTTCGGGTTGCCGCAACATTGGGACTCCGCTCGAATGCTCGCACGGGTGATGTTCGTCGTTGCCGTCATCGCTTCGGCACTGATCATCGCATCGCAGGCGCTTCGATACTGGATCATTTCATTCGTTGCACTCGTTCACTTCGGTGGCATTTTCACGGCCACCACGTGGCCAAACCCGACGCCGTGGCTGACGCAACAGATCGGGGTGCGGTTTTACTTGCCGTACTTGACCTTTCTTTATCTCAAGAACGCCTACCACTTCTATTCGCCGGACCCAGGGCCGGCGTCGTTGGTGTTTTGCCTCGTGACGTTTGAACACGACCAGGAGTTCGAACATCCGAAGACGAAAGTGATGTCGAAAACATCGACGAAGTGGATCACGCTGCCGAACCGCCAGACCGATTGGAAAGACCCGCTCGGGTTGGAGTATTATCGCCGCTTGTCGATCACGGAGCAGGTCAACAACGTTTACCCGGAAGGCAACTTGCCATCGGCGGAAAAGAAGCAGATTGAGGAACGGCGTAAGAAAGCCGATGCGGGATTGTGGTCGAACTACCCGCAAATACCGATCGCCCCCGAGATCTTCGAGTCGGTGCAATATCGAATGCCAAACCCCGACACGGCCCGAAACATCGTGCCATCGTTCGCGGGGCACATTTTGCACAATGCCTCCACACCGGGCCGTACCGCGAAGAGTGTGAAAATCTATCGCCTCGAACACAAGGTGACCACATCGACGGCGTTCGCAGATGGGGCCAAGCCGAATCACCCGACGTCGTTCCGGCCGTTCTATTTCGGCGAATATGCTCTCGATCCCAAGGGGATTGCGCAACTCGTCGATACGCAAGATCCGCTGCTGTATTGGCTGGTGCCGATCCTGCCGAAAGTGAGTGTTCCCGATAGCCCGGAAGACTTTAAGGATTACATGAGCATTCACGCAAAGACGAAGTTCGAGTGGGCGGAGCGGATGCCGTAGTAGTAGGCACATTCCATGTGCCGTTGAGATCGTTTGCTGGTAACAACTTGTGCGACGCTGGGAACGGCACATGGAATGTGCCTACCACCTACCCCAACTTCCGATTGGCTTGCCATGACTCCGACACCCGCAATATCGCCGTCTGCCCGAACGCAATGGTTCCAGTTTTGGTTCACCGCGGCCGATCCCACGATGCTCGGTTTTATGCGCATCATTACGGGATTGCTGGTGCTGTACGTGCATTGCGCCTACACGACGGACTTGCAGAATTTCTTCGGTAAACATGCGTGGTACGGGCAGTATTACATCGACCGCGAACGACACGAAGCTCCGTGGGCGGTGGCTCCCTTTTCCGGTGACGGTTCGTGGGAAGATTTCGTTTCGGCGGCTCGCTTGCCGATTCAAACGCATCGCCGGGAAGTCTGGCTGACGTACCTGAAAGCCTTACCCGTGCAGAAGGCGGCACGGCAATCGGCAATGCGCTACCCGCGGCGATTGCAGAACGAAACGGTGAACAAGTTCGTCGGCATTCAGAGTGGCCTTGAGTACGCCAGTGGCTTGCCGATCGACATGACGGCCCGTGCGGATCGCTTGAACGCGATGGTCGATATCAAGTTGCGATCCAAAACGGGTGCCGACAGCGTGCCGCCACTGTTCGACACGCTCCCCCAAGAAGGCGCGAATAGCCGCAAGACCCTCCGCGAAGAGATCGAAGCGTTCGATGCCATCGTCCCGCGCGACGTGCTGCAACGGCAGTACATCTACGATCACTTCGTGGAGATCCCCTACGACGCGCGGAAGTCACTCATCGATTTCATCGTCGATCTTCCCGAAGATCCGGCCGAACGCGAAAAATGGATCGATTACCTCGACTACTGGAACACCGAGGCCCGCAAGGCACACTGGGTCGGAATTTCGACGTTCTCCTTCTGGTTTCACATCACCGACCCGACAGAAATGGCGATCGCGCACGCGGTCGTTCTGCTGATTCTCGTGATGTTCACGCTCGGTTTGTTCACTCGCGTGACGTCGGTGCTGACGTGGCTGGCTTGTGCGAGTTACATCCATCGCACGCAGCAAGTTCTCTTTGGCATGGACACGATGATGAACTTACTGCTACTCTATTTGATGGTCGGCAACAGTGGCGGGGCGTTGTCGTTGGATCGCCTAATTGCGCGGTATCGTGCGGCCCGAAACAGTCTCTCCCGCAATGGCCGAATCGATGCGCCCACGGCGGCATTTCTGGCGCATCCCACGCCTACCGTCGCGACCGGCTTCGCCACCCGTATGATCCAGATTCACTTCTGCTTCATCTACATGGCTGCCGGGATGTCCAAACTCAAAGGCACGAACTGGTGGAATACGAACGCCTATTGGGACACGCTCGCGAACCCCGAATTCACGCTCGTGTACTTCGAGTGGTACGACACGATTCTCCGCTGGCTGACGCACCATCGCGCAATTTACGCGATTGCGGCGCACCTCGGTGTGATTTTCACGCTGTTCATGGAACTGTCGCTCGCGTTCCTCGTTTGGACGAAAATGCGGCCGTACATCGTCATCGGTGCGTTCCTGTTTCACTTGGGCATTTCGACCTTCATGGGGTTGAACATGTTCGCGCTGTTCATGCTGACGTTACTGCTGGCGTATCTGCCGCCAAACGTCATCCGCGACCAACTCCGTTCCGCCGCGAGTGCCGTGCGGGTGTTGTTCCAGTACGATGGCACCTCGGCAAAAAGCCTCCGCGCCGCCGCACTCGTGAAAGCGATCGACGTCGATAACCAAGTCGATCTGGCGAACGCCACGGGGCCGATTCGCGTGCAAATCGATGGCAAGGGAACCGATTCCGCGAGTGTGCTGTTCGAAAACGTTGGTCTGTTACGCTGGTTCGGCTTCGTTCGCAAGATCCCCGTCATCGGCCCGAAGATCGCGGGAATGTTCGTGCCACAGTAATGTTGCGACGATTCGCCTAGACACCGATTGCGGGTTCGGTTATCACGCGAACTGAACTTTGGTTATTTGTTAGGGGTAGTCCGTGGCCGACCGTGGTACCGAGATGGTCGTGGAATCGTCGCACCTGACGAAAATCTACCAGAACCGTCAAATTGCACTGAACGACGCCACCCTGACGATTGCGTCAGGCGTCGTACTCGGTTTGCTCGGGCCAAACGGCGCGGGTAAAACGACGTTCCTGCGATTGATCTTGGGACTGCACCGCCCGACGGCCGGCTGGGCGAAAGTCTTCGGCAAGCAGATGACGCCGAACTCGGCCGACCTACGGCGACGCATCGGGTACATCCCCACAAACCCGCAGTTCCCGAAGGGCATGACGCCGATCACGTATCTGGACTACATCGCCCGCCTGTTCGGGATGCCGCGCAACGAACGCAAACCGCGGCTGGCCACGCTGATTCGTGCGGTCGATTTACTTTCGCATTCCGGCGAGCCAATCGCGAACTTCACACCCGGCATGACCGCACGCCTCGCCGTGGCCGCAAGCCTGATTAACGAACCCGAGTTGCTGATCTGGGACGAACCGACGCACGGCCTGGACATCGAAGCACGACGCTCGATGCTCGAACTCATCAAGACGCTCGCCGCCGAGAAGACGCTGATCCTCAGTAGCCACAATCTCACCGATGTCGATGAAGTCTGCAACCACGCGGCGGTGCTGAACAAGGGGCAACTGATCTTCCACGGTTCGCTGCAAGAGTTGAAGGGCCGCATTCGCAAAAACCACTACGAACTCGACCTCGAAGGCGATCAAAAATCGATCGCGAAATCGCTGGCGACATTGAAAGCGATGAAGGAAGTCACGCAAGCGGTATTACGGCAACGGCGCCTCGAACTGAAACTGACGGATGATGTCTCGAACACCGCAATTCTCGCGCAAGTGTTCCAAGTGTTGTTCGATAGCAAAGTCACGCTGATCTGCATCCGAAGCGTCGGGATGCAAACCGAACAAGCGTACCTCGACCTCGTCGAACGCGAAGAATCCCGCGGCTTCACGCGACTCTATTCTTCCGCAGAAGCCGCATAGGCGAGCGGTGGGTGTAAGCCCACTGATCTGTCTGCGACTGCGGAAAAATCAGAGGAGTGACCTCACCCGCTCGCCAAGAGTGCGAAAAATCGGCTTTTGAATCAGAGGCATTTATGGCAGTGAAACCGATACCCGATGGCTACTCCAGTGTGACGCCGTACCTTTATGTTCGCAGCGCGGCGGAGGCCATCGCGTTCTACGAGAAGGCGTTCGGTGCCGTGGAAGTCATGCGACTCGCGATGCCGGGCGGGGTCATCGGGCATGCCGAGATTCGCATCGGAAACTCGGTCGTGATGCTCTCCGATGAGATGCCCGAATGGGGCAACAAAAGCCCGCAGACACTCGGTGGTGCTTCGTCGGGGCTGATGGTATACGTGCCGGATGTCGATGCCGCGTTCGCACGGGCCATTGCGGCGGGCGCGAGCGTTTACAAGCCGTTGGCGGATCAGTTTTACGGGGATCGCAGTGGTTCGGTGCTCGACCCTTACGGCCACAACTGGACCATCGCCACGCACACCGAAGATGTCCCGCACGAAGAGATGACCGCGCGGATGGATGCCTGGATCGCGTCACAAGTTTAATCAGGATTCGACAATGGATGCCCCCGCTGCGACTGCTGTGCCGTTTCGATTCAACCGGTTGCTACCGTACTGGGCGGTTCTGCAAACCGACCTCGGCCAGACCGTGCGCAGTTGGGTGTATCGCCTGTGGGTACTGATGATGGGCCTCGCGGCACTCGGGTACGTTTTGTACAAACTCGGTGCGGCCAAGGCGGGCGCATTCAAGACGACGGCGGTGCAAACCGACGACCTACTTCGCGCACTCGCTGTTGGCAGCCTGTCGCTGATCTCGCTGATTGCCGTTAGCAGTATTAGCTCCGAACGCGGTACCGTTGCCGATTCGATCCTGAGTCGGGGTATTAGCCGCCATCAATACTTTTTGGCGAAGTGGCACGCGCGAATGATCGTGATTCTAACGACGTTCATCAGCGTTGCAGCGGGCGTTTTACTTGCCTATCACTTGTTGTTCACCGAATCCGCAACGGGCAGTAGCGCGAACGTCACTTTCTGGGGTGGCGTCGCGGCCATCATGCTGCTCACGGCGGTGCTGGCGGTCGTCGTCTCGTGGGGCGTCACCATCGGGGCGCTGTCGAATGGCACAATCATCGGCATCACGCTGTTCTGGATCGCGATCTTCAGCGCGATGCTCATCATCTCGCAATTGCCAGACGAATACCCAAACTTACGCTGGATGACCGACGGTTTGCGGAACGTCCTCCGCGGCACGTACGCCGCCGCCGACGTCACACAATTCGTGGTCGCATCTGCCATACTCGCATCAATCGGCGCTCTAATTGGTTTGATCGGCTTCGCACGACGAGACGTCTGAGAAATGCGGAATTGGGAATCCGGAATGCGGATTTCCATTCCGAATTCCGAAAACCAATTGCGCACTATTTATTTACATCTCGTTCGACGCTGTCGAGCAGGTCTTTCACGCCCCATTTGCGCTCGCCCAGCACGAGTATCGTGTTGTCGGCGATCCACTTGCGGACTTTCTTTTCGGCTGCGACTGCGGTGCTGTGCTGACGCACGCCGAAGTGCTTGGCGATCTCGCCGTAGGTTGCGGCTGTCAGTTTCCTTGCGAGGAAAATTGCGAGCATTCGCGGGTGGCTGACCGCCCACGAACGCGACTTCGATTGCAACGTCCCCGCCGGTATTCGCAATATTGCACAGACGGCGAGATCGACATCCGAAACGGTGATCGCCCGCACGGTGTGCCGTAGCAGATCGCCGAGTGCTTCGCGTGCCAGCAGGTTCGTCATCGGCTGCGCGGTCACCTTCGCGAAGTGCCGTACGCAATGGACGGCCCCTTCGAGTTCGCGGACGTTGCCACGCAGGTTCCGTGCGAGGTATTTCAGCACTTCATCGGGGATTGTTCCGAGCGATTTTCGGCGAAGAATCCCGAGCCGCGTTTCGTCGTCGGGCGGCAGCAATCCCCACGCCACGCCACCGAGCAAACGGTCGCGTAACTCGGGCATGAGGTCGTCAGCCAATCGCGGGTGGCAGTCGACCGTCACGACGACTTGGCGGCCATCGGCGATCAGCGCATCGAGCGTGTGCAGAAACTCTTCTTGCGTCGCTCGCTTCGTCGCCAGGAAGTTCAAATCATCGAGCAACAGTGCCGAACATTCGCGAAACTGCCTACGAAACGCACCCATTTTGCCGAGACGTGCGGCCGGGATGAAGCGATTCGCGAAATCCTCAGCGGTCACATAAAGTGGGCGCGATTCGCCGCCCGCCTTACGCATCGCGGCGTATATCGATTCGAGCAAGTGCGTTTTGCCAGTGCCGACGGGGCCGTGAATGACGAGCGGATTCGGGCCTAAACCCGGTTCCTCGGAAACGCTGAGTGCGGCCGCGCAGGCAACGCGGTTCGACTGACCGACAACGAATTCATCGAAAGTTTTCCAGCGACGCCCCGTTTTGGTAATCGTCTCTGCTTTGGCTTTCGCGATCTTCTTGGCGGCTTGCGGTGTCGGCGGCGGGCACGGCTCTCCCAAGAGGTTCAGTTGGGGTGCCGGAGCCGCCTTCGCGGGCTTGGCATCGGCGAACAAATCGGGGTCCGAAACGAATCGCGTGCCGACGCCCTCGCCGCAAACTTCCGCTACCGCTTCCCGCAATGCTGGGCCGAATTTGTCGTCCGCCCATTCCTGAAAATGCGAGTTCCGCGAAGCGACCACGAGTTCGTGACCGAACCACAACAACCGTGCATTCGGCGGGAACCACAGGCTGAAACGGGCCGCACCGATGCGACCGACGAATGCGGCCTCGATGCGGGCGGTGATGGAGTCATCAGTTGGTAATGCGGAACGACCGACCTGCACGAGAGGGGACTCCATACCGATGTCGGTGGGTGATGCGCGTATTGCATTTACGAAGGTAAACATGCAGTCTGGACGGGAATTTCCAACCGTTGCCAATGTGAGTTGCGGCACGCCGATTGCGCGTGAGAAGGCGCATTCGTTCCGTCTGTATCTAAACCGGAAACACTGCGCAATCGTTACAGATTGAAAGCGCGTGCGCCTGCATACAACAGGCGCGGAAACCATCCGATTTCGCACATTCGATCCATTTTTGACTAACCGATTCCGATCGCAAGATAGACCTTCCGCCGCGCCGTTTCTTCGAACCCGTGCTTGCGGTACAACCGGATTGCCGGGGCATTGCGGGCATCGATACTCAGGTGAATGGCGTAGGCCATTTCGATGGTGGCACGGTCGAGCGCAAATTGCAGAATCTCTTCGCCGAAACCCCGTCCGCGTGCTTCGGGAACGAGGCCGAGATACGTCAGTTCGATCGTGCGGTCCGGTTGTAGCGAAATCATAAGCACGCCAACCGATACGCCGGCGTGAGTGGCAAGGAACCACAACGGCGTTTCGTCGTTCCAGCCGGTTTCGTAGGCGGAAATGATGTCCGACGCCGTCCGCGAGCCGTTGAGTTCGGGCAAATCGAACGTGCCTTCGTAGGTTCGCAATAGCAGCGCGGGAAGTTCCGGGTGCGACGAAGGCACCGCTTGGATAACGAGTTGCGAATCCTCGCGTGGCAGCGATGCTTGCATCGTGCGCGTGGCAAATACGATCTCGGTGACGTAGCGCATCCCTGCCCGTTCGAGCGCTGCCGCGTGCGGACAATCGTCATCTTCGAGCACTGCTTGAACGACGCGAACGCGATTCTCTCGGAACCACGCGAACGTAGCATTAACCAGCGCATCTTCGACGTCGGCACGATGCGCACGCGGCACCCAGACAGCACCCTGACCTGCCCCGATCCGGTACGCGAACATCGCCCCGACAATCGCACCGCCATCGCGGGCCACCCAGAACGCATTCGGTTCGACTTCGCCCGCCGCGATCATCAAACGAAAGTTCTCGGCGACCTGCACGGGGTCCGGTGCGTTCGGAAACAACCGCAGCGAAGCGGCAACGAGTTCGTCAGGGGCAGCCGGGGAAACGTGGGAAGACATCAGCGGCTTAAGTCCGATCCTTCACGATCCAGCGTTTACCGTTGCTGTACATTTTAATTTTGAACCCGTCGAGGTTAACGGGAGGTAGGCCAACCACTTTGCAAACCATAGCTGGTTGTTCGGTGAAAATGTGAATTAAACGTCGGGCTGCCATCGAAGGCACACGTACGCCTTGCTCCCAACTCTGTACCGTTTTCGATGAAACGTATAGGACTCCAGCGAACACCGCCTGTGACATCTCTGCCGCTCTACGCAAAGCACACAACGTCTCAGCGTCGATCTCTGGCGGGGCCACTGGCATTTCAACTGTTTTAAGTGTGAGCTCTCCTTTGGCGTGGGCAATCCCTTCTTCTAAACCTGCTTTCAGTCGTGCGAAAAGAGGTTTGCGAACTTTCGTATTCATGATTCTTTCTCCCGAAGCCAAAGTACATAACCCGCAATCGCTTCCAGTTTCAACTGAGCGGCCAGTTGCCGCAATTGCTTCTTTTCTTTCGGCGTGAGATCATCCTTCTCGTTCTTGCCGTACACGTCGATTAAGTAAAACCGACTAGCATCTGGAACGTGAAGATAAATTATCCGTGCGCCGCCTCGATTACCTTTGTTCCGTTTCGGGTCAGCGATACGAACCTTACGCAAACCGCCGCACCCTGGCATCACGTCCCCAAAATCTGGAGCAAGCATTAATTGTTGTTGAAACGACGCATAATCCCGCTCTGTCAGGTGCTCGTATATCCACTCGGTAAATCCCGAGATTTCTACGAGCGTAGCGTTCATATTATCCTACACAGTGGGACGGGGCAACTCGAATGGCACAAACGAAAAACATCACGATTGCTCACATCACCAAGTAGCGCCCGATGGCGAACAGGATTCCGGATAGCACGATTGTACCTGGTAATGTGAATGCCCATGCGAGCAAGATTTTGCGGCAGGTTCCGCCCTGGATGCCGGACTTGTTTGCGGCCATCGTCCCCGCGACGCCGCTACTGAGCACTTGCGTCGTGCTCACCGGCGAGTGGAAGAAATCGGCGAGCAGAATCGTAATTGCGGCCACCACCTCTGCCGACGCGCCTTGTGCGTAGGTGAGGTGCGTTTTGCCGATCTTCTCCGCAACGGTAACCATGATGCGTTTGTAGCCGATCGTCGTACCGATACCGAGTGCGAGCGCAACGCCGACTATGACCCAGAACGGCACGAATTGAATCGCACCCGTGAAAATCTCTCGTACTTTCTTGCGTCTGTCATCGCGAGAATTCCCGTCGGCCATCGCGAGTTCGACGCGGTAAATCGCTTGACGGACTTCCCAGCGATCCTCGGGTTTTAGCTCGTTGAACGAAATTTTCCCCGCTAGCCGCTTCTGTAGGCAATCGAGGTCTAACCCGAGCGTTGGCGATCCGAGGATCTTATCGGCAAGCAGTTCGCGGGCTTCGGGAAGCACCGACGAGACATTTTACGCCTCTCCCGGTTTGTTGGTGTCGAGGGCATAGTGGAACGGCAGGAAGCCAATAAGCACCAGAAGAATTAGGCCCATTCCCTTCTGCCCGTCGTTGGAACCGTGCGCGAAACTGACCGAGCCGCACGTGAGTATCAACATGTACCGTATCCAGCCAGGCGGACGGTCTTCGCCGACGGGTGGCACATACAGTCTCGGTTCGCGGACGAGCGATTTCATGAGCAACAACAATCCGGCGGATGCGATGAAGCCAACAACCGGCGAGACGAGCAACGCGATCCCGATCATCCTGGCGACAGTCCAATTCACGCCACTAATGCCGTTACCCGACAGAAAACTGTTCATTAAACCGACGCCGAGAATTGATCCGATCAGCGTGTGAGAACTCGAAACGGGCAGACCGTAGTACCACGTGCCCAGGTTCCAGATAATCCCCGCTAGCAGTAACGAAATTACCATCACCAGAGCAATCGAGGTGTTCGCTTGGATGAGCAAGTCGACAGGCAGCAAGTTGACGATGCCAAACGCGACAGTGATACCGCCGAGCAAGACACCTACAAAATTGAGAAAACCCGAGTAGATCACCGCCGGCGTGGCGGACATCGACCGCGTGTAAATCACAGTCGTTACGGCATTTGCGGTGTCGTGGAAACCATTGATAAACTCGAACCCGAAGGCAACGACGAGCGCGAGAAACAAAAAGATCATATTGCTGGTCGGCAGATTCCCAACCGCATCCCAAAATGTCATAACCGATTCCGTGCGTTGGGTAGAAATTGCAAGCCAATACTACCCCAACAAGAGGATATTCGCCATCGAGGGCTGCCCAATTTACGAGAACTTTACTGCTGTGCGTTCGGGAAATCCGTGTGTCAGTTCAAAGACAGATAATCACATCAATATAGTTTTTAATGAAAGTGGAAAAAGCCGGCACCGCCCATCCATGGGCAGCGCCGGCTTTCAGTCGGGCCTAGCTAATCATCCATGACGCCTAGCCCCACGTGACCTCGACCGATTCGCCTTTCGAAAGTGGGGAAGCGTTCGCCACTTTCGAGAATTTCAAAACCGCCATCCGTGGCGTTCGACCAGTGCATCCGTGCACCGGCAAGGCGAAACGAACCGATTATGCGGTCACTGTGGACGATATGCCGCATCGCGTAACGAAATCGCTACGAAGCGGACGGGGAGTGAGTAAGTTGGCTGTAGAAAACTATCGAAACTTCGGCGGTAGAATTACCGTAGCCGATCGAATAAGAGACACCAATTCTCAGCAGGGCTGCTGGATTGGATAAGTGAACACCGTGAAAGATCAGTCGTCTTTTCAGGTATCAACATTGTGTCAGAACCTCGTTGCTGCGTCGAAGTCATCACCGCGATGAGAAGTTTAGCCATAACGGTGAGGATGTCAACAGCACCTCAACCGTCAGTGGTATGTCACAGCTATATGCACTTTAAGTCATTATCAGCGTTTATGTTGCGTCGCTTGATCACAATGGGGAAAAGAGCTGTCAAGAGGCAATTTCGACATTCCGACTCAGTTGCAGCGATGGCATGGTATGCGACGGATGATCCGGTTGCGCAAGATGTTCCGTCGAATATCGTGAGTGCAATGTGAGTTGCAAAAAGAAACTTTCTTCTTTTCTCGATTTGCAATCACAACTTTTCTGAAACTGATGCTGTTTACGTAAAAAAACCTCCACCTGTGCCGTGTGTAACGCTGTTTGAGGAACCCGCAAAGAGATCGTGGGAGCCTCTCACCCGCTTTTCGGATCCCACTACAATCCCGTTGCCGAGGCAACGAGGATGGGCTTGCGAGCGACGAATGAATTAAAAAGGCCCCCGTGCAGGTTCTTGTAGGTCCCCAACAAGTTTGCGTTACATCACGAACACCGCAGAGGCATACCACTTTTAGACGACAACTGACTTCAAGACAAGTCCGATTCATAAGCAGCACGGTGTCGATGGGTCTTATGTCTTTCCTGCTTCGCACGCTTGTGTTCTCGTCCCCGTACAATTCCTTTGTGCAAAGTGAGTTGTGCTAATCAAAACGTAGCTGCTCAATTCGGACATATGTCGATTATGAGAGCGTGAATTCGGGTCTAAACGTCGCGATTAGCGTTTGTGTGGAACGCGACGCAGAATAATTTGAGCTCAGATTCATTCGATCACTACGCGAGTCAATGATGGAAAATATCATCTGTAACGGTTGCCGATCACTTATCGAAATACCAGCGGGGTGCAGCGATGCCACGATCCGTTGCGGCATCTGCTGGACGGAAATGGAACTCGCTGTTCAACCGATTCCGATCATTTCGGCGAAACACAAACCGACACTTGCGAAAGCCGTACCGCTCGTTGCGAAGGCGGTCGTGCGAGTTGCATCTGTACTGCCAACCGGCGCGAGACCCGCCGCCGGCATGGCCAAACTCGATGCACGGATTCAGAAAGCCTCGTTGAAGCTAACAAAGCCAGAAATCCCTGTTTTGCCCGTGCTCGTGATGCCAGCCATCGATTTGGAGATTCCCACCATTCAACCGTTCGCATCGAAACCGCGTGAATGATGAATGTTCACTCCGGGTACAACAAAAATGCTCGTCGCCGCGTTGCAAAATCATTCAGCCCCGGATGCCAAGCGCGTTCGAGTTCGGCGACCGGTTTGCCTGCAAGTAAGCCATCGTGCGTCGGTTTGTGAATCAATAGCGTATCGAACCGCTTCGTGTCCCAATCCAATTTATGCTGCTTTCGTAGAGCACTTGCGATTTCCAATCCGATACGCACGGGGCGCACCGTGGCCCAGTCATCGATGAGGATATCGACGCCGTTGCACGATTTGCCCATGTGGACCGATGATGTTGGCGTGCGCGTGACGGGCAAGAAGCGCACGCCGGGCAGTGTGGCGGCGTTTAGCGTGGCGGCTAGTTTCCGCGCGTCGAGCCACGGTGCGCCGATCCACTCGAACGGGCGTTCGGTGCCACGGCCAACGCTGATGTTCGTCACTTCGAGAATGCCGATGCCGGGGTACAAAATCGCGGCGGTCAGGTGCCGCATGTTCGGCGACGGGTTGCGCCACGTCAGGCCGGTGCGGTCGAATGTGTCCGCACGGTGCCAGTTTTCGCAGCGGATGATTTCGAGCTTCGCCTCGATCTTGCGTTCGACGTTCATCATGCCTGCCAGTTCGCCGACTGTCATACCGTGCCGTAGCGGAATCGTGTGAAAACCGACGAAGGTTTCGCGCCCGCTGTCGAGCACCGGCCCTTCGATGAGGATGCCACCAATCGGGTTCGGGCGATCGAGTACGACGACGCTCAGGTTCTGCTCTTTTGCCGTTTCGAGGATGAGGTTCAGCGTGCTGCCGTATGTGTAAAAGCGGCAACCGATGTCCTGAATATCGTACACGAGCGTGTCGATTCCCTTGAGCGATTCGACGCTCGGTTTGCGTCGTTCGCCGTAGAGGCTGAAGATCGGCAAGCCAGTTTTTTCGTCGGTCCCGTCGCCGACTTTTTCGTCTTTTTCACCGCGAATTCCGTGTTCCGGGCTAAACAATGCCACGACTTTCACACCCTCCGCATTGACCAGCAAATCGATTGTCGTTTCGCCATCACTGGCACGCCCGGTGTGGTTGGTGACGATGCCGATATTGCGGCCTTTCAACTTCGCAAACGCATCGCGACGCAGGACATCGATACCGCTGAGAACTGGCTTGGAGATCGGCACATTCACGACTGCGGGCACTTTCGTTGCGGAGCGTGGCCGTGGTGTGGTGATGGCACTGGCAACGATGGTGCCGACTTGCCGACGCAGTTCGGTGACATTGCCTTTCTCGTACGGGTGAAGGCGGCTAGTCAGCAGGATAATCGCAGTCTTCGATGGCGGGTCGATCCATAGTGAAGTACCGGTGAAGCCGGTGTGGCCGAAGCCTTCGCCCGCGGGGAACAGATCGCCGCGTTGGGAAGTGAATGCGGTATCGACGTCCCAGCCGCGCGAACGCAAGCCACCCGGCACGATGCGCGATTCCGTCAGCATTTTCACGCCAAGTGGGCTGAAGATACGCACGCCGTCGAGTTCGCCATCGCGCAGGAGCATCCGCGAAAATCGTGCGAGATCGTCGGCAGAGCCGAACAATCCGGCATGACCCGCGATGCCAGCCATCGCGAACGCGCGGGGGTCGTGGACTTCGCCGGTGATGATCTTGCCATCGCGCAACCCACTCGGGGCCACGCGAACGTGCAGATCCGGCTTTGGCTTGTACATAGTGCTTGTCATCTTCAACGGCGTAAACAAGTGCGCCGCAGCAAATTCATCGAGTGGCTGCCCGCTGATTCGTTCGACGAGTATGCCGAGTACGATGTAGCCGACATCGCTGTACTTGAACCGCGCACCGGGCAACGCTTCGAGCGGCAACGCGGCCACATTCTCGATCGCTTTCGCACGCCCGTTCTTGTAATCGGCAATCGAATTGTCGGCGATCAACCCGCTCGTGTGCAGGAGGCAATCTTCGATCGTCACATCGGCTTTGCCATTCGCGGCAAACTCGGGCCAGTGCTTTGCGACTTTGTCCGAAGGGCGAAGTTTCCCTTGTTCGATGAGTTGCATGATGGCACTCGCCGTCGCGACCGACTTCGTTAGCGATGCCAGATCGAAGATCGCATCGGGTTCGAGTTTCACATCGGGTGCTTTACTGCGAAGGCCGAACGACTTGCGGTACACCACCGAATCATCGTGAACGACAATCGCGACTACGCCAGGACAGTCGCCTCGCTGGATCGCGGCCATCGCGACTACGTCGATTCGGGCGAGTCGCTCGAGGTTGATGTTCTGCGCGTGCAATAGCGAGATTGAAGCGAGCAAAGCGATGATGGCGGCGAAGAAACGGGGCATGTCGGTTTCCGTGAAGGTGAGATAAAAAATTACTCGATGCTACTCAATAGCCCTTCCATTTCGCCGAGGGCGTGTGTGTCGCCAGTTTCTTTGGCGACGCGAATGCCATCGCGTAACATCGCACATGCCTCATCGACTTGGCCGAGCCGCGTCAGGGCTTGCCCTGCCATGTGGTAGGCCGGCACGTACGGCGAAGCTGCGTTCAGGTCGCGAAACGACTGTACGGCAGCGGCATCGTTACCGGCGCTTGCGTGTTCCATCGCCAGCGAGTATCGCAACAGCACATCGTCGGGGTCGATCGCCAATAACGCTTCCAGTTTTTCCATTCGTGCCGTTTTTGCCATGGTCTTCTTTCGCATTTTCGTGGGGGCGTACCGTTACGTTTAAGTTACGCGAACTGCAAGAAGCGGCCAAGGAAGTCACATCCCACGCACGCGATACATCCGGACTAACCCGCGATGGTGTTACTCCCGGATCGACCGCATCGAGTGGCACGACCCCGCGCCATTGCGGTGCGAACTGGCACAAGCTGCGGTTGAGGCGTCGTGGCAGGCTTGCGCGGAATCCGAAGAATGTGGTGTCGTTCCAGGATGGTTCGCTCGGCTCACCTTGGGGTCATCATGACGCAGCCCGCTCTGCCCGTCGGTCGTTACCCCGCCACACTCTTCGCAACTATCGCCCAAAAGCTCGTTCTCGGCGTCGGATTAACCGCCGGTGCCGCCACCGGTTACTTCGCCACCGCCCAGTTGCCAGCCAGTGCCACCCGTGCCGCAGACCTTTCCAATGTGTCGTCGAAACGTCGCGATGGCCTCGTCGATATCGTCGAGAAGGTCAAGGCCGCCGTAGTCAACATCCACAGCGAACGCACGCTCACGCACAACGTCGACGACCCCCTTCGTG
Source organism: Limnoglobus sp. (assembly GCA_043727665.1). Classification (GTDB taxonomy): domain Bacteria; phylum Planctomycetota; class Planctomycetia; order Gemmatales; family Gemmataceae; genus Limnoglobus. Next base: position 21,946 of record JAYSYI010000505.1, read on the forward strand.
GCAGCCTCATTCAACCGCAGCGCGTGAAGGGCATGGGCACCGGCATCGTCCTCGATCCGCGTGGCTACATCGTCACGAACTTTCACGTGATCGACGAAATTCAGTCGCTACGAGTCGGCCTCGTCGACGGACGGCAACTCTCTGCACGCATCCTCGCGACCGACAAGAAAGCCGACTTGGCGCTCATCAAGATCGACGTTGCCAGCCTGTTGCCGACGGTTCCGCTCGGTACCGCGACGGACTTGCTCGATGCCGAACAGGTGATCGCCATCGGCAATGCTTTTGGATACGAACACACGGTGAGTATTGGCAATATCGCTTTCAAGAGCCGCGATGTGTCGCTCAACAAAGAGATCTCGTATCAGGGGCTGATTCAAACGACCGCACCGATCAACCCCGGTAACAGTGGCGGCCCGCTGTTCAACAAAAAGGGCGAACTCGTCGGCGTCAACGTTGCGATTCGTGCGGGGGCGCAGAACATCGCGTTCGCGATTCCCGTCGACACGATGATCGAACGCGCCGCCGATATGCTCAGTTCTCGGAAACGGGCCGGACTGCGTCATGGGCTAATTCTCAAGGACAAAGTCGATCGCGTTACCGAGGAAAGCCCCGTGCGGCGTGTTGTCACTATCGAGCGCCTCGAAGCGAACTCATCGGCTGCCAGTTCCGGGTTTCTGGCGGGTGATGTCATCGAGCGCGTCGGCGACATCGAGACGCGGACTTCGATCGACGTCGAACGCGGTTTCCTCGAACGCACCGCCGGTAGCAAAGTGCCTGTCACAGTTCGGCGTGCGGCGGAAACCGTCGAATTGCACGTCGTACTGCAATCGGACGAGACTCGCCCGAGCGTGGTGCCTGGCGATGCGATCTCGCGGCGCACGGGGTTGAAGATGCTCCCCGTTGGCCGAGAGATTGTCTCGAAAGTCGATGCCCAACTCCGTGGCGGCATGTCGATCGTCGAAGTCGGCGTGGGCACCCAAGCTGCGAAGGCGGGGTTGCAGAAGGGCGATGTCATCATCGGGTTCCATCAGTGGGAAGCGGTGAATATCGACAACGTGCTGTTCGCGATCAACCACAAAGATCTGGCCACTTTCAACCCGATAAAGACGTTCTTTCTGCGTGACGGCAAAGTCCGCGAAACGCAACTCGGGATCGCCGAATAGCCCGAAATCGCGATCTCATAATTGACGTAAGTCCGAATTGCGAACTCTCCAAAACCGGTTTTTCGAGTGTTTTTCCGGTTTTGGAGACCCAAAAATGGCACTTTTTGATCGTAAATTGCTGATGCATTTTTCGTATATCGAACGAATATCGCGAGTTATGTCGTAATCAGTCGTTTCGAAAAACGGCGCAAGTACCGTCCGAATCCGACCAAAAATCGACCAGGTGCGCCTTTTCCATGTCAACATGCGACATTTCCATGTCATTTCGCGACATTTCTGTGTCACTTCGTGTGCGACACGAATTGTGACTTACGTCAAATCATCCAGAACTTATTGACTTCGGAAATTTGTGTGGGCAATGCTGTCAAGATCGGAACGGCTTTCCCTCGCTAGCGTTTCGGGCTGACAATTCCTGTTAGCCCGACGCGCTAGCGAGGGAGTCGTGGCGAGTCTTCGAGATGCGACGCGAGAGCCACGATGCCAATGCGTATGACCCAGGTTTGAACCTTCTCCCATATTCTAATCCTCAGTCGATCGATCGAGAGGAACCGACAGGGGACACACAATGATGCGATTTTGCACTTTCGTGGTTTTGGGGCTGTTGTTCGGTACTCGGTCGTTATTCGCCGACGAAGCGAAACCACGGGAGAAAGTACTCGCCGAGGCGGAGTTGCGAGTGAAATCGATCTACGAGAAACGGGACTTCGCACCGGCGACGTTTCCCGGCAAATGGCTCGTGGACGGTTCTGGCTATCTGATGCTGGAGGCTTCCAAGCCTGGTGCGGAACCGGAGGTCGTGAAGTACGACGCGAAGAGCGGCAAACGATCCATCATCTTCGGTGCGAATAAACCGCTACTGCCCAGCACGCCGGAACGGTTTGTCTTGCAACGGTTTTTCCAGACGCCCGTCGCCAACATTTTCCATCTGCAAACGCGAACCGATAACTGGCTCTTCGACACGAAAACGGTACACCTCAGAGCATTTCCCAACGAGTCGGCGGCCGGTGCATTTTCTCCTCAAGCGGATCGCATCCTCTTTCATTGTGGCCGGAATCTCGCGGTGCTCGATGTCGCGACACGACGCAGTGTGGCGTTGACCGCAGACGACGACCGCAGCGAACTCGATAACGGCAGCGAGAGTTGGAGTCCTGATGGCCGTCGGGTTGCATATCTCCAATCAGATTCCTCGAAAGTGCGTCGGCGGCCCGTCGTTCATCCGACCGACCCGACGTATCCCGAAGTCACACAGGAACGCTTCGCTCGCGTTGGCACCCCGATTCCGACCCTTCGCGTCGGCGTGGTCGACAGCGCGGGCGGGGCCACAAAGTGGGTGAAACTCCCCGCCGAACCGGGCACGTTTTACATCAACGGTGTCAGTTGGGCCGGGAACTCGAAAGAGATCCTGATCGAGATGCTTAGCCGATTTCGGGACAATCGCAAGTTTCTACTCGCCAACGTCGAGACTGGCGAAATCGCAACCGCGTACGAGGAAAGCGATTCCGCGTGGGTCGATGCGAGTAACGCGACGAATGGGGGTCTCGAATGGATTCGCGACGGCAAAGAATTCGTCCTGATTAGCGAGCGCGACGGTTGGCGACAAGCCTATGTCATTTCGCGCGATGGTAAGACACGCACACTGCTGACGAAGGACAAATCGGACATTATCGCGCGTGGGCCGGTCGATGAACAAGGTGGCTGGTTCTACTATTTCGCATCGCCGACAAACGCCACGCAGCGCTACCTGTATCGCATTCGACTCGATGGCAAAGGCCAACCCGAACGAGTGACGCCAGCGGATCAACCCGGTACGCACAACTACGAATTTTCGCCGGATCGCCAGTGGGCCTTCCACACGTATTCCACGTTCGACAAGCCACCGGTCGTCGATTTGGTCCGAATCTCCGACCATCACTCCGAACGCATTTTGGAAGCGAATGCGGCGTGCCTCAAACGCGCCCGTCCACTCATCACCAAGCCGACTGAGTTCTTGAAACTGGACATCGGCAATGGCGTGGTGATGGACGCCTGGATGATTAAACCACGCGACTTCGATGAGAAAAAGAAGTACCCGGTCTTCGTCTTCATTTACGGGGAACCGCACGGCCAAACGGTGCTCGACGATTGGGCGGGTGGCCAGAATCACACGATGTTCCACCGAATGATTGCCGACATTGGCTACCTCGTTGTCTCGATGGATGGACGTGGGACGCCGGCACCGAAAGGGGCCGCCTGGCGACGCGCGGTGTACGGCAGCCTCGGGCCACTTTCGACTGAGGAACAAGCGGCGGGAGTGAAAGAATTGGGTCGAATGCGCTCGTACGTCGATTTGTCGCGTGTGGGCATCTGGGGCTGGAGCGGCGGCGGCTCGAACACGTTGAACGCGATGTTCCGCAAACCGGATGTGTATCACGTCGGCATCGCGGTCGCACCGAAACCTCGCCCAGAACTGTACAACGCCTGGTTCCAGGAAATCTTCATGCGCACGCCGGAAGTGAACCCGGAAGGCTATCGCAAAGCGGCGGCGATCAACTTCGCGGAGGGCCTGCGTGGCGATCTCTTGATCGTCCACGGCACCGGCGAAACCAACACGCACCTGCCGATTACCGAGAGCCTCGTTGATCGGCTCATCGAACTCGGCAAGCGATTCGACTATATGGCGTACCCCAACCGCGACCACGGCTTGCGCGAAGGAAAAGGCACCCCCGTCCACCTGCGAATGCTCATGACGCGATATTTGATAGAGCATCTTCCGCCCGGCCCACGATGATGTCGGCGAAAAAAGCAACGGTCGCAGGCGAGCCTGCGACCGTTGGTTTGATTGTTCGTTCCGCAGAAATTACGGGTTCGCGGACGACACGCGTTGATCGGTAATGTGTGGCACGTGCTTCCAGGCGAGGTCGCGGGCGATTCGCTGGATGAGCTGGCCCTTGTACTGCGACTTCGGTAGTTCGTCGGATGGCTTTTGTTCCATCTGCGTAGCGACGTAGTATTCGGAATGCTGCGACCCGCTGACGGTGTCGTAGACTTTCACGTCGAGGCTCGCACGGCCCTGATACATGAATGTTCCGCCAATTTCGCGGTCGTACAAGCTGATCGAAGTCACCGTCGCATCGATCGCGAAGTCTGCACCGAGTTGCTTGCCGATGTCGGCGGAACGCATCGTTCGCCACGACGCATTTTCCGCACGGAAGCGGTCGAGGCGGGAATGTTCGATCATATGAATGACGACTTTTTTCGAGTCTTTGGTTTGCTCGAACATCGAACGACCGATTGCGGTGGCCAGTTCTCGTTCGAGTCCGGCGAACTCGATCGTGTTGATCGGGCCAGTGACGAGTACCGCGACGATCACGTCTTTCTTGCCTTCCTTCGGCTTCAGTGGGTACAAGGCGGGTGCCTTGCCGTCGCCCTTGAATAGGAAGTACGAAAGTGAGGCGGGGTTACAGCCGCTGCCCGCGAAGGACAGTGCCGCCACGCCGACGAGAAGCCCAAACGAAATTTTGAATCGGCTCATCCGTGAACCCCCTAAATGCGGCGATGCAGTCGATTCGCCAGCCAGTTTCACTGCACGATGACGAACAGCCATCGCGCCATCATCAGCGTTAAAATTACCCCAACCGAGAACGTCGCAAACAGTTCCCCATTGCGAACTTTCACCAGTCGCCCCCGGATCGCACTTGCGATTCCCCAAGGAATCAAGCTTATCCAGAAGACCGCGAGCAGAGTACCGACCCAGTTGGCCTTTAGCGAGTTCCCGATATCCCCATGAACCAACAGCGAGAAACTCGTCGTCATTCCGCACGACGGACACGGCTTGCCGGTCCATGTCACCATGTTGCACTCGGGCATACCGAGTTGCGTGTGGCTCGCCATCGTTCGCGGCGTGCCATCGGGCAAGTACGGGTGAATCCACGCGGCAACCGCGAAGATCCCGAGAAAGCCGATGGCCATCAGTATCAATGTCAACCGAACGAACCGCCCCATCGGGTTGCGTTCGAGACGACGATCGAAGGCCCGTTGAACGACGGGAATCGACGATTCAGTGTGCGGCACGATAGCTTGAAACCTCAGTGTGTCAACGGGAATCGGTTGCAGAAACCGAATCGGCCATAAACTGGAAAGATAGGGGAATTGTACCCGTTTCGGGGCGTTTCGTGTCGAACATCCTTGCGGAACTCACGCGGTTTCTGGCTGGGCACCTGTTAAATGGTGGCCCCGGCATCGTCGCAGTATCGGGCGGGGCGGACAGCGTAGCGCTGTTACGCGGCCTCGTGCAAACGGGAAATGCTAACCTCGTGATGGTGCATGTGAACCACCTGTTACGCGGCGAAGAATCCGATGCCGATGCCGCTTTCGTGCAAAATCTATCTGGTACCTTCGGTATCGAGTGTCTGATGCATGTCGTCGATGTTGCAGCGCTCGGTGGCAACCTCGAAGCGACGGCGCGGAACGTCCGTTACCAGATTTTAGCGGAACTCGCCGAACACCGCGGTGCGCGCTGGATTGCCACCGGGCACACCGCCGACGACCAAGCCGAAACGGTGCTGCACCGCCTGATTCGCGGCACCGGCATTCAGGGTTTACGCGGCATCGCTCCGTCTCGCGACCGTATTGTTCGGCCAATCCTTCGCGCGACTCGACGCGATGTGCTGGAGTATCTGGAAACGCTCGGGCAGCCGTACCGTACGGATTCCACGAACGCCGATGTGGCTTTCACTCGCAACCGCATTCGAGCAGAATTATTGCCGCTACTCAAGAGCTTCAACCCGGAAATCGTGGCGAGTTTGGGGCGTATGGCGGAGCAAGCCGAGGAACTGTATGCGGACCTCGACGCGGAAACGATCGCGTTGCTGGCCACGGTAGAGTACCCGCGAAATGACCCGGTGGTGATACTCGATCGTGCGAAACTGGCGGCACTCAGTTCGTCGAAAATCCGCTGTGTTTTCAGGCGAATCTGGCAGCGCGAAGCATGGCCCATGCACGCGATGACCCACCGTCACTGGCAACGCATCGCCAGTTTCCAGCCCGGCGATTACCCCGATGGCGTGCAAGTTCAGGTGGCAGGCGATCTGTTGAGTATCGGCATGCGGTGAAAACGGAGTTTGACTTCAAGCCTAAGATTCGATTGTTTTTGACGGCGCAGCGCAACTGCGTGTGCTAGCTTTGCGTAACCGCAACCCTCGGTTACCGATCCGTAACTCCTGAACTTACCGTCACCCCGATATTCCCATGTTCGGTATTATTTTGGCATACGACCTGAATTGGCTTGGCGAGCACGCACATTACTTTGTGGGTTGCGGAGTTGCGGCGTTCGTTCTCGTCGTCATGATGAGCCGCTGGCGGATGCGCGTGCAATCGCGGAAGCCACACCAATCGAACCCGGTGAAAGACGATTGGTCGACACCCGACCCCTCGTTCGGCAACCGGCGATCCTCGCTACGGCGTGAAGGTTCGCCCGTTGAGATTTACGTTTCCTGCACGGCATTTCTGAATGCCACGCAGCAAGCCTGGGTCGTGGATCGCTCCACCGGTGGCCTACGGCTGACGATGGACAAAGGCATTTCGCCCGGCATGACAATGCGAATACTGGCCGTCAACGCACCGAAGAAAACTGAGTGGGTGACGTTGCTCGTACGCAGTTGCAAGCCAATCGAAGGGCACTTCGAACTTGGCTGCGAGTTCGATCAGACGCCGCCCTGGAACGTCCTTCTGTTGTTCGGATGATCTTTTAGTCGTTCTTTTCGGATCGCCCGTTGAATGTCCTCGCCCCGATTCTGGCGAGGAAACGAATCTTTTGCGATGCGGATAATTCTTTCGTGTAGCGATCGCGTACGGCTTCGATCCAGCGAATCTTGCGGTTGCCGTAGTCGGTAAGTACGCGAATCAGCACGGGGCCAGCGTGGTCGAGTGCGGAGCGTAAACAACCGTCGAGTTGGTCGCCGGTAGCGATTTCGCGATACGCCACCCCGACGGCTTGGGCAAACGCCTTGTAGTCGATTCGTGCCAATTCCGTGGCGGTCGTCCGCCGATACGCGGGTTGCTGAAGCAGTTGCATGTAGTGGTAGGCGTGGTCGTCGAGGATCACGAACTTCACCGGCAATCCTTCTCGTGCCGCCGTGCTCATTTCCATCGCGGACATCAGGAAACACCCATCGCCGGTGAGCGTGGCCACGACGCGATTCCCACACGCCCGTTGGGCACCAATCGCGGCGGAAATCGACCAGCCCATCGATTGATTATCGACGGGGTTGAAGTACGTTCTCGGCTTCGTCGTGCGGAACGATTCGGCGGCCAAATGCTCGCTCGCGGTTACGTCGGTGAACAGCATCGCATCTTCGGGGAGGTTGCGTCTCAGTGCCGCAATCGTGGCGAGCGGATCGACGCCGCAGGTACCCGATGGGATCGCCTTGAGCGTCGCTTCATGCGACTTTTTCGCTTCGCGAATGCGGGCGTGCAAGTGCCCATCGGTCGGGCGGCGCAGGTTATCTGCACACGCGAGTAACTTTGACAAAAACAGCCCCGCATCGGCATGTACGCAAACATCGGCAGGCATCACCTTGCCGAGGTTGTTCGCGTTCGCATCGACGTGAATCACGTGTTTTGGCCGCGGATTGCCGTAGTATCCGGTCGAAACTTCGCTGAACTTCACACCGATGGCGAGCAGGCAATCGATGTGCGCAAACGCCTTTTCGGCCACGGCGGATGCGTGTTTGCCGAAGCCCCAACCGACGCCGAGCGGGTGGCAATCGGAGATCGCGCCTTTGCCGGAAACGCTCGTCGCAACCGGGGCTTGCAGCACCTCGGCCAGCGCGGTGAGCGATGCGGAATCGTTCATGCAGCCATAGCCCGCGTAGATGCCGATTCGCTGCGATTTCTGCGAAAGCATCGCCAGCGCTTTGGCGAACGCATCCTCGTCGCATGACACCCCCGCAGCGGCGAGTGGCGGGCACTGGAAGTCCGCGACTTCGATGAGCAAGTTGTAAGGAATGACGACCGCCGTCGGCCCCGGTTCGCCGGACATGGCCACCTGGAACGCGAGGCGGATCGTCGCCGGGATTTGCCGAACGTCGGTGACGGGATAGACGCTTTTGCAGACGGGTTTGAGCAAATCGACTTGATTCAATGAATGGACTTGGAACGGTTTCGCTTTGTCGCCGCACCCGACATCGCCGACGATGGCAACGACGGGCACTGAATCGAGTAGCGCCTCGCCGAGGCCCGTGAGCGCGTTGGTAATGCCCGGCCCCGGCACCACGCACAGTACGCCAGGTCGACCGGTGGCGCGTGCGTAACCGTCCGCCATGCACGCCGCCGAGAACTCGTGCGTGACGAGCAAGTACGGCACTTCGCGCGCTTTCAGCTCGTCCCAAAGTTCATTTTCTTGTGCGCCGGGTATGCCGTATACGCAGCCGACGCACTCGGCGTTCAGCGTCTCGGCGATCGCTTGTGCGCCGGTCAGCGTGCCGATGACCCAACCGGGATGCTGCTTCTGGCGCAGCCGATCCAACGGCTTCGCCTCCGTGCGGCCCGTCAGTGCCAGCCCGCCGACGAGTGCGGCCCCTTCCAGCAATCCCCGTCGGGAGAACGGCCAATCCATGGCACACCTTTCGAACGAACACGAACAGCATCCGTATCTGTATCGGTTATTCGCAGCCTGCGAGTTATCGGAATCGACGTAAGTCACAATTGCGGACGCTCCAAAACCGGTTTTTCTTTACGAATTCGTGTGGGGGATGCAAAATCCGAATTCGTTTAGCCGCGCCGCGGAGGCTTTGCGTAGCGAAGCGCGGGGCGTGAACCCACGTGGAAATCGCATCGTGATCCGATACATCGTACCCACGCGCTTCGCTTCGAAGACTACGCGGCGCGGCTAAACGCAGAGCGAAAAAATAATATGTACTAGAGGATTAACATCGCATTTGATAGCACAACTTCAGAACCGGCAACCGAGGGTGGGGCCAACCATGCGTAAACGTGTTGCGGACTGTTTGCCTTGCGGGTTGGTACAGGTCGTTCATGTACGATGGGAAAAATCAGCGCGCGGCGGCCAAGGTGCTCGCGACCGCAATTCGGTTTTAGCTGCGAATGTAGTATTGGATGCCGACCTGGTTGGTATCGGCAGCCAACTGGGTGTTGGTGTATCGAAATGGTCCGAATGCAATGCCTTCGCTGCGCCGATTTCGTCTCATAGTCAGCGAATTGCAATCGCGGATGGATATGCATTTGGCTGCGTCCGCGTGACCTCCCACCGAGATGGTCTACAACTCCACTACGAGTACGGTTATGCGAATGGCGGTGCCCCGGATCGTTCGTTCCTCAACTGGCCATCGGCGAGTGGCGAGTCGCCGGGTCGCTCGATTGTAGTCCGCCACAATGAGTGGGTCAGAGTCTGTTACAACGGCCGATTTTCGTGCTTCGATAGCGGAAACTGGTGGTACGAGCAAACCACAATTAACGTGGCTTTTTTCGATGGCGAACCGAATGGTCGCGTATTCCTTGATCGGGAACCGTCCCAGGAACTACGAGCACTCGCGGACCTTTGGTAGCAGCTTGGAGAATACCAATGAGCGTCGCGGAAGATATTGTGTTTGTCGGTCAACTCCTCGATGCCTACTCTGTCGATGCGTATCGAATGGGCGTTGCGATGAAACCCGACAAGCACCTCGGTATTCCACCTGAAATGCAAGTCGGCGAGGTCGACGACGAAGGGTATGTAATATGGCAAGTTTTGCCGTCGACACTCCGCCAATCCGAAGTGACGGCGGTGGAAAAGGAGTTTGGAGTGACGTTCCCGCCGCTGTTCCGCG
>JAYSYI010000506.1:0-10824 GCA_043727665.1 Limnoglobus sp.
CCCGAAATCCTTCACCCAGTGTGCCAGCCGTTTCGCGTCGGCTGCGAGTTCCTTCGCCTGAACGGGCACGGTCGGCGTACTCGCCCACGGCAACACGAGCTTCGTTCCCACGCCGATGGCCGCGCCGATCTTACCGAGGCTCCAGCGGCCGTGCGTGAGGTCATCACGCAGGTTTTTGAGGTATTCGCCGGGTGCGCGACAACCGACAACCGCGATGAACGCCTTCAGCACATCGTTCGCACCTTCGCCAATGGTGTTGATGCGGGCATCGCGCATCCAGCGTTCCACGGGTTGATCGCAAAAGTAGCCTTTGCCGCCATACACCTGCAAGGTGTCGTTGACGATCGTCCAGAGATGTTCGGTCGCAAACACCTTCAAAATCGCCGTTTCCAGCATGTAATCGTCGGCACCGCGATCGATGAGCGCGGCACACTGCGTGGTCGTTGCTTCCATCGCAAACGCATGGGCGGCGGCGAACGCGATCTTCTTCTTCACCATCTCAAATTCGCTGAGCGTTTGCTGAAACTGCTTGCGCGACTTCGCATGTTGGGACATCGCGTTCAGGCAGACTTTCGCGTGCCCCGTACACGTTGCGCCGAAGGTGGTTCGGCCAAAGTTCAGCACCGTCAGCGCCTCTTGTAAACCGCGTCCGAGCGGCCCGAGGAGGTTCTCTTTCGGCACGCGCATATTCGTGAAGCGGATCTTTCCCGTTGCGGTGCCACGAATGCCACACTTCGCGGCACGGGCTTCGATCACTTCAAAACCAGGCAAATCGGGCGTGACTAGGAACGCGGACACCTTGCTCCCGCCCTTGCTATCGGGCGTGCGGGCCATCACCGTGAGTACGTGTGCGATGCCGCCGTTCGTGATGTAATGCTTGGTGCCGTTGAGCACGTACGAGGTGCCATCGTCGGTCGGCGTGGCGGTCGTTTGCACGTTCCCCGCATCGGAACCGGCTTCGGGTTCGGTAAGCGCGAACGCACACAACTTCGAGCCATCGAGCAAGCCCGGCAGCCACTTCGCTTGTTGCTCCTTCGTGCCGAAAAGCACGAGCGCCCGGCAACCGATACTGTGGTGCGCATTGACAAAAACCGCCGTGCTGGCGCAGTGCCCGCCGAGGATTTCCATCACTTTCAGGTACTGTTGCTGGTTAAAGCCGAGGCCGCCGAACTCGGTTGGCAGCGTCATGCGGTAGACGTCGAGTTGGGCCAAACCGTCGATCACCGAATCGGGAATCCGTGCATCGCGATCGATCGCAGCCGCGTCGATGTGCGCATCGGCGAAGGCACGCACTTTCGCAGCCGCCACATCGGCAATGGCCTGCTTTTCCGGCGGTAACGTCGGGTACGGGAACATCAGGTCGGCGCGGATTTTGCCGAAGAACAGCGACTTCGCGAAGCCGAGTTTGTCGACTGCACCGAGCAGTTCTTCGACTTGTTTCTTCTGATCGGCAATTTGCGTAGCGGAAAGAGCCATGAGTAACCTCCGATTGGAGGGCGTTGCGACGGTGTATTATAGCGTCGGGTGTTGCGTGTGGTGGCCGGTGACATCCTGATAGGCTTTCGCAACGCTCAGCAGGTCGGTTTCACCGTAGAGTTGGCCCGTGAAGGTGATCGCGATCGGCACGGGAACGTCGCCAGATTTCGTGAAGCCGTTCGGCAGACAGATCGTTGGGTGGCCGGTTAAATTCGCGATCGAGAGATCATTACCGCCGACATACACATCGACCGTTTCCATCACTTTTGCCATCGCATGCATAAGTTTCGTTCGCAACCGGTTCGCTCGCAGGTACTCGACCGCCGACGTGAAACGATAGGCACGAAACGTGTTCGGCCAGTAACTGCCAATGCTCTCTTCCTTGACGCCGGCACGGGTGAGGTCATCGAACGCGCTCGCGCACTCGCAGTCTAAAATGATGCTGCTCATCGTGCTAACAGGCAAGTCGTTTGGCAGCACGATCGGCACCAACTTCACGCCGAGATCAGTCAGGACTTTCTTCACGGCAGCGGACGTTTGCTCGAAGATGCCGACTCGCGTTTCCTTCAACGGCTTCGCGTTCGGCCACATAAATGGCCGGTTCACGCTCGTCGGATCATTCGCATCGGGCCCGTGAATCGCAGCGAAAATCAGCGCGCAATCTTCGACGCTCCGCGCGATCGGCCCGAGTTTGTCCATCGACCACGACAGCGTCATGCAGCCGTGGCGACTGACGCGGCCATACGTCGGGCGTAATCCCGTGACGCCGCAGCGTGTACATGGCGAAATGATGCTGCCGAGCGTTTCGCTACCGATGGCAAACCCGACTAGCCCTGCCGACACCGCCGATGCGGAACCAGCGGACGAGCCGCTTGAACCCTGCTTCGGGTTCCATGGGTTGCGGGTCATACCGCCGAACCACTGATCGCCGAGCGCGAGCGTTCCGAGCGTGGTTTTGGCAACGAGAACGGCACCAGCGGCTTCGAGTTTCTTCGCCACGGTCGCCTTGACATCAATGGTGCGATCCTTGAAATGCAACGCCCCCCATGTGGTCGGGTAGCCGGGGTAGGCAATGAGATCCTTCGCACCCCACGGGATGCCGTGCAGCGCGCCGCAAGGCTTACCGGCGGCGCGTTCGCGGTCGGCGGCTTCGGCTTGGCGAAGCGCGAGATCGTCGGTTCGCGTTACGACGCACTTCAACAGCGGGTCGTATTTTTTGAGGCGAGCCAGATACAGTTTCGTGAGTTCGACCGAGGAAATCTGCTTCGTATGAAGCAAATGGCGGAGGTGCGTCAGCGGCGCGAATGCGAGTTCCGTATCGGTATCGGGCTTTTTGAACTCGAACGTCGGCGGGGTGACAGTACCGAGTGGCCCCGTGTGTGGCGCTCGCCCCGGTGCAGGGTCGAATTGAATCGCGGGGATCGTGTCGTTCCCGAGTGGAACCGCGGCCGCCTTCTTCAAACCGCTGATGTGACGGGTCAGCGTCGCGGCAACGAGTGCGCGTTCTACGTCGCTGAGCGTGATGCCTGCAATCCACTCGGCGTTCTCGACCATTTCTGCGGTAATGCCGGTCGGCTTCTCTTTTTCTTTCTCCGCCTCTGCTGCTGCCGCCCGCTGGAACGCGGACCCGCCAATACCGAGTGCTGCCACTACCGCAAACAGTTCGCGTCGATCTGTCATCTGTAGGTTCTCCTTCGTCCACCTACGGCCCTTGGCTGCGTGTGGTTGCGAGTGCGGCGCGACGCCATTCCTCGTCGAGTTGTTTTGCGGTATTGTAGCCGTATTGTCGTTCGAGTGCCTTGTCCATGCCGTAGCGTTGGCCGTCGCGAATGAACATCGTGAATGCCTTTTCGCCCTTTTTGCGGACCATCCAATCGACTAGCGACACGCTCTCAATGTAAAAGGCGGTCACGTGTTCGGGTTTCTGCGGGCCGTTCATGTCTAAAAGTGCCGTGATTGCGAACAGCTCGCCCGCTTTGTGGCAACGCGGTAAGGTCTGGATGCATCGGTCGGTTTCCGCGCCGGACGCACTCAGCACGGCCATTCCGAGTGAGGCCCAGAGCGGCGGGGCGCGCGTCGGGAACAAGTCTGCCAGCACGATGTGTGCAAGTTCGCGGGGGAGCGCGTCTTCGAGGTGTGCGTCATCGTCGAGTCGCAGGTCGATGCGGCGTGTCGTGACTTGGCCATCGTCGAATTTCACGATAGCGTGCCCGGTTGCGGCGGCAGGTTGTGCAGTGCCTTTGGCGAACGCGGCGGCGGTGGGGTGCAACACGATCTCGCACTTCGGCGTCCAGGTTCCCGATGCGGGGCCGGACCACTTCGTGAAGGTGGCCGCACGAGACTCGCTCGCTTTCTTGGCCACGGCTTCCGCAACGTCCTTGCTGCCTTGGAATCGCACGATGAAACAGTCGTTCTCAAGGGAAAACCAGCCGGTTTCGGGTATCGGCGTCGGCGCGGTAGGCTTGATGCCGACGATCGGTTTCGCGACCGGTTTGCCACCAATGGTCGCAACGATCGTCTGGCCGGCCTTCTGCAACTCGGCGTAGTTCGGTGCGAGTTTCAGTGCCTCTTCAATCTCCGCGATTGTCTCGGTTTTCGTGCGCGCGTCGCCTTGCGATTTGTTCCACTTATCGGCGGCCACTTTGACGCGGCAATACGCCCATGCGGCCAGTTGGTCTTGAGACATTTCCACGCGGCTACTGAACGCCATGCCGAAGAACTTCGCGGCATCGGCGAACTGGCTCGGCTGCGTTTTGGCTTGGTTGAATAGCTGCGTCGCTTGTGCGAGTGGCTCGGCCGCCATTGCCGAGAGCGTGCCAACGAGCACCGTAATGAGGGAGAGCAATCGCAGCATAACATCGCATCCGTGCGAAATGGGGTGTCGTCTTAATCGAATCGAATCTTTAACCGAAACGGAAAAATTGCACAAGCGGAAGTGACTTTTCGCCTCTCGCCGTCGACGTAAGTCACTTTTGCGGACGCTCCAAAACCCTGTTTTCGGGTGTTTTTCCGTCTCAATAAGCCACTTTTTGATCGTAAACGATTGATTTGTTTCGAGCGGCTTTCGCGTATCCTGCTTTCGTGTATCAGTTTGCGTCGAGGGACATCGACGACGCATATGAGACGACAACGGTGAAAACGCGTCAAAATGCTACCAAAAAGCGACCGGATGCGCCTTTTTCATGTCAAGATGCGACATTTTCATGTCGAGATGCGACATTTCTGCGTCACTTTGTGCACGACACGAATTCCGACTTACGTCATTTCGTCGAAAACTTTTTGACTCCGAAAAATCGTGTGGCTGAGGCCAACCCCAAGCCCACGGACGAACGTTCGCGGCGTTGCCTTGCGGGGAATCGAGTCGCATTTCCCACGACCGATCTTGACCGGGTGCGGCACGGTAGATATTTCCAACGCCATGAACGCAAGATACGTGTTATCGCTCGTGGCATTGCTTTTGTGGTCGTCGCTGGGCGTGGCCCAGATGCCTGCGGTTCACCGGGCGATTTTGCTCGATGACTTTAGCATCGTCGAAGGCCATACGCTGCATGTCGGTACGATTTTCCGCGTGACCGATGGCGATCGAACGCGAACGCTGTCGCAGAACCACGTGCTATTTGAAGCGGCAAATGTCGACGAAGTGTATCAATTCGTACTCGGGAAAATGGACGTGACGACCGTGGCCGGGGCCGCACAGATGGCAGCATGGTGCGACAAAAACGCGATGTACGACCGGGCCATCGGCCACGCCCGTAGCGTGTTGGCGTCGAACCCGAACGATCCCATGGTGCTGGATTCGATTCGGAAACTCGAAGCAAAAGCGGCACGAGTTGTGGCGAAGAAGCCCGCCGTTCGAGCGACACAAACCACGCCGATACTGCCCATCAACGAAGATCTCTCGACCGAGGCGACGCTTAGTTTCGGAACGAAAGTGCAACCGCTACTGATGAATTTGTGCGCGAGTTGCCACTCGCAAAAGACCGACGCCAGCGCATTCCAACTCTCGCGGGTGCGCGAAGGTTACATCAATGCCGAGGCCACGGCAACGAACCGCAAAGTTGTGGCGAATCAGATTTCGCGTGCGAATCCAGCGGGCAGCCCGCTCCTCGAAATGCTAGTGACCGCACACGGCGGGCAAAAACTCGCCGCCGTGGCGAATCGCAACCACCCCGCGTACCGCAACCTCGAAGCCTGGGTATTGAACGCAGTGCCAACCGTGGCCGCCCCGCGCACAACCCTCGCCGTGAAAGCCGAAATTCCCATCGTCGCGCCCATTCCCACACCCACGAAACCCGCGAACCAATCCGCCGACCCCTACGACGCCACCGCATTCAACGCACTGCCGAAGAAGTAAAAACTGGCTGGGCAAACAAACTTCGACGTAATGTCAATTCAGATTCATATCGATTTTCATTCCAAGTAACATGCCGCTGCCATCTGGCGCATCCGTCAATTCAAGAATCTGGGGTTTCACACACAGTCGGTCAAAATCAGAACCCGCGCGATCGCGGATGGATTCGAGAAGATCCTCGTTGAGTGAAATAATGTATTGCAAGTTCTTTTCGCGACATACGCGATCGGCCGTGTGCAAGAGTGTCAGCCGCTGATGCCAGTCCATCGCTTCGAGCAACCGACTGTCATGAAACAAAAATTCCACAGCATGGCGTTGTCGGAGTATGAGGAGTAGTAAATCGAAGCAGAAGATACGCACATCGTTAATGCCGTCGGCAGCATCGTGTTCGATTCGCGTATCGATAGAAAAACGAATTTGATTGTCTTCTTTGTCATTGTTTTTGACGAGCAATCCCGCTGGCTTATCGCCATAAAAATCATGGGCGAAGCCGCGAAACGTCTCCATCAACAAGTCGAGGAGAGGCTTAGAATTCTTGAGATACTCAGTAGTTTGTACGGTGGATTTTCCCATTTGTGCCCGAATCTTCTGCGCTTCATCGGTATACTTTGAAATGAGCGCCAGGTAATCTTCAAACCGCTTGGTTTTCGCGATTAGCTCAGTGAGGTATCGGTTATTTTCGGTGTACTGATCGAGAGCTTGGTGAGCCTGAAGGAAACTGAGAATGGCGTCCAGTTCCCGTTCCGACGTTTCCCTGCCAACAACAATACTTCGCTGCTGCTCGAACGTGACTTTTTTCTCCTGTTCCAATCTTTTGATACGGTTCAGACGCAACCGTTCGTAGAACTTTTCCACATCTGAAAGACGCTTTACGATTGAATTGGGTAGCGAAACCTCGGCCTCGCGGTAGAGACGTTCCACGAGGTCCGGTGTCACATCTGGTTGGATGCGGAGCGATAGTTCGATGTCATCCAGCTTGGCCGCAAGCATGGTTTCATCGTTCCGGGCATCCAGAATCTTTACGTGAAGTTGATTCGCCTCGGCTTGGCGTTCACTATAGTCTTTCGCGACTTCAAATTTTTGCAAGCTGTCCTGAAGCTCTTTTATCTTCTCTTTTAGCGCCGCTAGTTCCAACTCGACATTCTTATCGCCGACGTAGAAGTCTCGCAGTTCTTTATCCGTCTTGAATTTCTTGGCGAATGCCGTGACTTCTTCATGTTTTTTGCGTGCATCGTGCTTCTCTACTACCTGAAAGTAATCGAGCCCCAGCAAGAAACTTTGATAGAGAAGCCTCTGATAGGGCGTCCATTCGCCAACGGCCGCGTCGGGCGAATTGTACGAACTTTTCGAAGGACGCAAGAAGTAACTGATTAGCGATCGGAAGGAAACGTACGCCACGTCGGCCGGAATTTGGAAGACATTTAGGTCGTCCAGCTTGGATTTATATTCTTTCAAAGCATACTTTTGCTGATCCAAGGCAATCTCATCCTGGCCAACACTACGAGTCACGACGTGTTCGATGGCTTCGTGTTCGAACTTCAGCGTGAAATCCCATCCTTCCAAGTGCTTCTCGAACTCTTTGTTCTTGTTTGCTCCCAAACAATAATGAATCAGCGTGATGATGAGCGATTTACCGACGCCGTTATAGGTGGAGCGAAGGTCTTTTTGCGTGTGGCGAGCGACGATCAGGGACAAACCCGTGCGGTTGAATCGCACGGGTTTGAAAGTGGGTTGGTTCGATGTTAGCTCGATCAATCGCATCGGAACAACTCGCCATTTGGGGACACGTCAACCGCTCCAATGGAGAACAGAAAACAGAGGGCCAACGCGAAGTTTTCAACGCCGAGAGTGGCGGGCCATTCGCGGGATGTGAGTTTTTCTTGTACCCGCTTCCAAAGCAAATCGAACGTCAGAGATTTCGGAATCAACGAAAGGACTAGCCCAGCAAAGCCGAGTACCGATTCCGCGATTCGCAAGTGTTTGTCAGGGAGAAGCACCGGGAAGCCTTTTGTCGATGTAAGGATCGAACACGTCGCATACCTCAAAGAAATATCCTATCACCGCGTCGACCGCCGACGCGGCGGAGATGGTCCGATTTTTAGGGAACAGGGCCTGTCGGAAGAGGATGAACACGGCATCCCCGGTACGTCCATCCTTGTCTTGTTCGTCGAGTAAGACTTTCTTTGCGACTTCGTAAATGCCAACGACATGATCGCGCAGATCTTTCAACGCGAAGACAGAATTGGCCTCGAAGTACTTGCGAACGGCCCCGGAGTAGATCGCACCGTTCTGAATCTTGATCGCGTGGGTAGGAGAAAGGCCGTTCAGCTTGATCTTGTCGTTCAATTCCGGTGGCAAATCGATTCGAGTTTCGCTGTCGTCCACCTCGGTCGTCATGATGTGCTTGACGACTTCGGCGAGAATCGAGAAGTCGATGCGGACGATCTTGTCGGGGTCCGGCAACGGCATTCCGAGAATGCCGTCCCATTTCGTTTCGGATAACGAGAGAAAGTCGTCTTCCAGTTCAGGGCACCCGTAGTGGGCAAATGTGACGTCCGGGTACTTTTGTCGGAGTTCGTTCAAAGCTAAGCCGATATCCTTCGGAATTCCTTGGAACTTGTCGCCGTACACGAAGGAGTATTTCCGCAGCCCTGTACCTTTCTTGCCCGACCATGCCGAGCGAAGCTTTTCAAAGTCCACTTTCAATTTCTCGGCGGCCACTTCGCCTTTCTCTTTAGGAGACAGAGGCGAGTAAACTTGAAAGTAGTGCTTATCAGCGGGCAGATACCCGTCGTTGCCGCCGTCACCCTTACGGCCTTGGGGGGCAATGGTTTCAAAGGCGTCGCCGTGCTTGGTCTTCATGACTTCCCAGAAGAGATCCTGGAACGCCGTAGCGTTCGCTAATATGCAACGACACTTGAAGAGTAGTCGCGCGAGATGAGTCTCTTCTTTGGAAGCCATTTGCTGCAACCCTTTTTCTAGCGTGACACCACTCCCTACAGCTTCCCCGTTTTTTGCATCTTCTGCTGGAAATAGGCCATTGTGCGGCGGAGGCCTTCTTCGCGGCCGACTTTTGGCTCCCAGCCTAGCACTTGGATCGCGCGGCTGATGTCTGGCTTGCGCTTCTTGGGGTCGTCCAGTGGTAGGGGCTTCGTGATGTACACGCTCTTCGAGTGTGCGAGTTTGTGAATCTCTTCCGCGAACTCCTTGATCGTCACTTCTGCCGGGTTGCCGAGGTTCACTGGCTCGTGAAAATCCTTGAACAGAAGCCGATAAATGCCTTCGACGAGGTCGGTCACGTAACAGAAGCTGCGTGTCTGCGAGCCATCGCCGTAGATTGTCATCGGGTCGCCACGCAGTGCCTGATAGATGAAGTTCGGCACGACGCGGCCATCGTTGAGCTGCATCCGTTCGCCGTAGGTGTTGAAAATCCGGATGATGTGCGCGTCGAGTTTGTGCTGCCGATAATACGCGAGTGTCAGGGCCTCGGCATAGCGTTTCGCTTCGTCGTAGACGCCGCGCATCCCGATCGGGTTCACGTTCCCCCAATAGGCTTCCGTCTGCGGGTGAACGAGCGGATCGCCGTAGACTTCGCTGGTGCTGGCGAGCAGGTAGCGGGCCTTGTGCTTCTTGGCGATCCCGAGCGAAACGTGCGTGCCGAGCGCGCCGACTTTCATCGTCTGGATCGGGAATTCGAGGTAATCGACGGGACTCGCCGGGCTGGCAAAGTGGAGCACGTTATCGATCAGTTCGTGGAACTCGATTGGCTCGCTGATATCGTGAACCAACACGCGAAACTTCGGGTGCGTCATGAGGTGTTCGACGTTGTCGCGGTTACCCGTGATGAAGTTGTCGAGCGCGATGACATCGTGCCCTTCTGCCAAGAATCGCTCGCACAAGTGCGAGCCGATAAACCCGGCTCCGCCAGTAATTAATGTTCGCAAGAGAATCTCTCCCAATGAATGAGCGCACCGTTCAGTCGGGATACGAAAAAACGACCGCAAAGGGAACGCTTCCTGCCCCTTTGCGATCGTCCCAGCCGCGGCCATCCCACCCACACCGCGTTGGTTCTTCGGCTTTACGCCGCCATCGTTCGCTCTTGCACCCACTGCAACGGCTTCGTGTCGCCATCGAATCGCGCGTCGAGCGGGTGCCATAGTGCCTGTTTCAATTTCGCTCGCATCTCCATCACGGCGAGCTTTTCAGGCGTACCGGGTGCTGCCGTCGTCGGAATCGGCGGCGAGGGCGCGTTGCCGCTGAAGTTGCCGACGCCCCGCCGCGCGAACTTGCTCGTGCTCGGGTACATGTCCTTGACTCCGGGTGCGTAATAGCACGTCCAGCACAGGCCGCGCGGGCGGTTCACTTTCGCACGGCCACAGTTCTTGCACGAAACACTCGTCGATTGCATCGGTTCGCAGATCATCACCATGGCTCGACCTCCTCCGATATATATGTGTGGGAAAACTTTTCGTGGAATGACAAGCGTTTACGCGGCGGCGACGTGTCGCAGCGGCAACTCGACTTCGAAATCCTCGTCGTCGGTTTCGGGGACGCGCTCGGCCAACGCGTGTTCGACTTCGCTCAGAAGATCGCGTCGCATGGCATCGCGGGGCGTGTCGTCGAACCAGTTGAGGAACCAACGGCAAGCGGCCGGTTCGCCGAGGCGATTGTCGGCTTCGAAGCAGCACTTCGCGAAAAACTCTTCGACTTCGCCGACGCTTTCGAGGCCATCGCCGTGCCAGCCGCAGAAACCGAGCGCACATGCGCCTTCCACGGGCCAATCTTGCACGCACAATAGCGGCGGCGGCGTGGTCGTGGAGCCTTGCGTCAGACGGTGATCGTCGCCGCGAAGCGCATCGCGAAGGGCACAGAGTCCGGTGGTCGAAAGCACCGGGGCAAATCCATCTCGCCAAACCATTCTCCAGCTTTCCATGTTGGTCTCCGTTGGTGGGTTTCTCTTCAACTCCTCATTACGCCTGTCTGAAGAAAGTATACGT
>JAYSYI010000507.1:0-3576 GCA_043727665.1 Limnoglobus sp.
CCCGCGTGTTCACTAGCGCACGTTCGGCCACCATTCCGTTACGCCTACTCTGCGAATAGAATTAAAACAACGACACCATGAGGCGGGACGATGAAGTGCGAGCGGTGCCCGAAGGCGGCGACTTACCATATCACCGACGTTATCGGCGAAGATCAATTCGCCGAGTTACACTTGTGCGAAGGCTGCGCCAAGAAGCACCTCTACGAACCGCACCCCGTGGCACCCGCCGTGAAGAAAATCGCGAACACGAACCCCGGTACCGAGGACGACCTGAGCAACCTCGGCGGCAAAGCGTGCGAGGCGTGCGGGATGAAGTTCGTCGAGTTTCGGAACAGTGGTCGCCTCGGTTGCGCTCACGATTACGATTCGTTTAAAGACGAACTCGTGCCGTTGCTCGATAACATTCACGGGGATGTCAAACACGTCGGCAAGATCCCGCGCCGCCTGCCCCGCACGCGCGCCGCACAAACCGAACTCATCGGCCTCCGAAGAGAGTTACAAGTCGCCGTGCAGAAGGAACTGTACGAGGTCGCTGCTGGTATTCGCGACCGCATCAAGCGACTGGAGGAAGTATGAACCCGTGCAAGTATTGCGGTGCGAATGCCACGATTCACCTGACGGACATCGTCAACAAGAAGCGGCGCGAAATTCACTTGTGCGAAAAATGCGCACAGGAACACGAACTGTTGCCGCTCGCGCCGAACCCGCAACTGAACCTGCCAGCGCTATTGCAATTACTGATGCTTCAGGGCGTCGGCGAAGAGTGGCAGTCGAACGATGCCTCCGACGCGGTCGACCCCGCAACGTTGACGTGCCCGACTTGTGGGCTAAAGTATGCTCAGTTCCGCGCGGATGGTCGGTTCGGTTGCGCCGATGACTACGACGCCTTCCGGACTGTGCTCGAACCGCTGTTGGAACGGGTTCACCGAAGCCTCACCCATTTGGGGAAGGTTCCCTCCGTCGTTCGCCGCGCCCGCGACGAATCCGAACGGGATCGGCTCCGCGACCACCTCCGGGACGCGGTCGCCGCCGAAAATTACGAAGAGGCCGCCAGGCTCCGCGACCGGATCCGGCAGAAGGAAGCTGCGGGATGAACCTCGATAGTCTGCTCCCCAATCTCGGCGAGTGGCTCCGCGGCAACGGCCCCGAGTCCGATGTCGTGGTCTCCACGCGCATCCGTCTCGCCCGCAACCTCGCGAACTGCCCGTTCACGAATCGCGCCACGATTCCGCAAAAAGCCGAGACCGAAGCGAAGATCCGCGACGCCGTCAGCAAGGCCGAACTCGCTGGGAAGTTCACCTATGTCGATGTCAACAAACTTGGCCCACTCGACCGGCAATTCCTCGTCGAACGCCAACTGATTAGCCGCGAACTCGCCTCAGTTCTCGAAGGGCCGCGCGGCGTGTCGTTCGACGAAGCCGAATCGGTCAGCCTGATGGTCAACGAGGAAGACCACCTGCGATTGCAAGTGATGCGGAGCGGCCTCGCACTCGATGAAGCCTGGACCGAGATCGACCGCGTGGACGACGCCATCGAAGCGCGACTGACGTATGCATTCCACGATCAATTCGGCTACCTGACCGCCTGCCCTACCAACGTCGGTACCGGTATGCGTGCGAGCGTGATGTTGCACCTGCCCGCGCTCGGGCTGACCAAGGAAATCGAAAAGCTGTTCCGCAGTTTGCAGAAGATCAACCTCGTCGTGCGCGGGCTTTACGGCGAAGGCAGCCGTGCCAGTGGCGACTTGTACCAGATCTCAAATCAAGTGACGCTCGGGAAATCCGAGGCGCGAGTGTTACAGGAAATCCGCGAGGTGATCGCGCAGATTTTGCAGTACGAACGCCACGCCCGGCAGGTGCTGCTGAAGGAACGCAAACAAGCCGAGCAAGACCGCATCGCCCGCGCCATCGGCACGATGGGCAGCGCGACGATGATTACCTCCGACGAGACGATGGAACTGCTCTCCGCCGTCCGCCTGGGAATCAGTTTGCACCTGCTCGACGACGTTCCCGCAACGACCGTGAACCAGCTGTTCATGCACATTCAATCCGCGCACTTGCAGAAGCTAATGGGCACGCCGCTCGACGGCGAGGAACGCAATGCCGCACGGGCGAAGTACCTCCGCAGCAAGCTCCGCGAACTCGGCGGCCCGCCCCGTTCCGGGTGACACTTGTGAGAGTGGCGAAATCATGCGTCGACCCGTTCACATCGTGCTCGTTAGCGGGTTCGTCGCCGTGCTTGGCATCTGGACGTATCTGCTAATTACGCCGCAACCGGTGCCAGAAAAACTCTTCGATGGCGTGTCGTGGTTCGACAAGGAAATGCTGATTTTCCTGCTGGCAAAGGCGACGCATTTCGGGGTCTATGCCGGGTTTGCGTTGGGCGTTGCGTTACTGTTCCGCACGAATTGGTGCCGCTGGTTCGTCTGGCTCGGCCTCATCGTTCACGGCGCGACTACCGAGACTGCGCAATATCTGCTGCGCGAAACCCACCATCGCCACGGCTGCATCCGCGACGTGCTGATCGACTCCGCAGGTATCGCCATTGGCGGATATGCCGGCCGTAAAGTGGCGCAGCGAATTCCGGTAGTGGCCCATCAGTGCGTTGACGATTCCGAATCCGTTCTTCCAGCGTCCACCGATGATCCGTAAACCTGGCTTTCTGCGCCGAAGTCATTTTCAAGGTCTGATGCACTCGACAGAAGTTGTAGTAGGCAAATTGGAGTGCCAACACCAGTTCCCCCGTTGCGGATGGTCTTCACTGTGCCGATCACTTCGCCCGGTGAATACCGAGCGGCCTTCCCATCTTCTTTCGTAGCGAACGTTTTGACAATCTGCGCGATGCCTTGACGGCAAAAGTGCAATCGCTTTCGCGTCCTGCACTCGCGCCGCGCCAGAGTCGTTGCCGTCACCATGTCGACGCCGCGATTGTTTCGGCGAGATGGTCGGCGCAATATACACGAACGACTTGCTGGACCGCATTTTTAACCGCTTTTGCATTGGGAAATGATTTTCGGCGTTTTGGCGAAAAGATTGCCTGAAGCCTCTGGCGACCGTGGTTACGCGCTGAGACTCATTTGAGGAAGTTGCAATTTGTCCAAGTCGCACTCGGCCATGCCAAAAGCCCGTAGCGACGGCTCGGTTCGTTTATCCCACACCAGTTCCGTACTCGTATGACGACCAGCCAGACCATTGAAGATCGAGAGGTTTTTCTTAACTCGTTCGTTGTGTGGGTCGAGGCGTATGGCATCCTCGAACAGACGCCTGACACGCTCGGCGGGAAAACTGAGTTGCGCCTCGGCGATCGCCAGCCAATCCAGTAGTTCACTCAATATCGGTGCAGGGGTTTCTGATGTAGTCCTCTCGCTCCGCGAGAGGGCAACGTGACTGCGATGTCGGCAAATACACTCGGTTACGATGGCTTTTGCTCACATCTCGCGGAGCGAGATGGCTACGTAGAAATCGTTCACGGCGTTGCCCGGTAAGGACAACGCCGCGAACGATTGTTTGACTACTATTTTGCAGCTTCCGTAACGGCATCGCGATACCATCGGGTATTCCTCGCTAGCGCGTCGGG
>JAYSYI010000508.1:0-3575 GCA_043727665.1 Limnoglobus sp.
TACTTCTTCTTGTCCTTCTCGACGACCTTACCTTCGACGGTGGCGTCCTTCTCCTCGGTGCAGACGGCCTTGTGGTACGGGGCCTTCGCGCCCTTGTCGTCGAGGTAATAGATGACTTCTTTGTCGCCATCTTTGACCTTCAGCGCGTTGCCGCAGGCTTCGGTTTCGCTGAGGCTGCACTTCGTGCAACACAGCTTGCCTTCGAGCTTGGTCACTTTGGCCTCTTTGTCGGCCTTCTTCTTCTCGTCGGCAGCGAACGTGGACAGTGAGGCGGCGCTCAAGCCGATCACAACTGCAAGTAATGCACGCAGCATAGGAACTCTTCCTCTTTCAGAAACGCGAAACGTTGCGAGCCGAACGGACGGCACGCTTTCATTAAACCATTATTAGCTTCCCGGGTTACGATATGCAACGACAATCTGCGGAAAAGGTTCCGCAACGCATTCCGGCATCCGCCGCTTTCACGAATCGATGAATGGCGCAAGAACGGAAAATCGTTGACGGAAGTCTCATAGTCCGTTATTGTCAAAACTTATGCATCAGGAACTCATTCAACGACGTGGGGCAGTACACCTTGTGGACGAGGACGACTCGCCCACACAGTTGAAGTTGCTGTCGCCGTTGAACGTCGTCGAGATGATTCCTGAATCGGTCTGCCACGAAAATGTGGTCTTTCCGCTGCGGATCGACGGCCGAACGCTGACCGTTGCTGCCACCGACCCTTCGAATATTCTGCTGTCGGACAAGCTCTCGTTTATTCTAAACAAAGACATTCGCCTCGTCGCACATCCGCGAGCGACGATCCTCGTAGCGATCCAACGGCATTATGGCGAGACCGAAACTGAGTCGGTCGATTCGATGCTCAGCGATTTTCCGGTGACTTTACGACAATTGAGCAAGCCCCTCGCTGCGGAGCCGAGAACCCGTCGAATCGTGGAATTCAAAAAAGGCATCGACGACACCGATTTTGAAGTGGGCGTAACAATTGATGCGATGCTCAAAACGCAACGCGGCGAAGACACGACCCCCGATTATGTGAACCAAACGATGTGGTATTACACCGTCGAGGATGGTCAACGGACGCTGCGGATTTACCGCGATGGCCGTATGGAAGTAATCGTCGGCCCGAAGCGGGTTTGGCAGGGTTCGAGCCGGTTTGAGAAGATGCGGCACTTCGTCGCGCACCCCGGCGACTTCCTCACGGTCCGCTTCCGCGATGGGCGACAGGAACACATCGTCGGCCCGACCGACATCTGGTTCGACCCGCGGATTCACGAACAGATCAACCTTCAAGAAGCATTGCAACTCGCGGCAAAAGAAGCCGTTGTGGTCTACTCGCGTGGTTCCGAGAATGCACCGGTGGCGCGGCGACTCGTCTACGGCCCCACGCTGTTCGTACCCGCGCCCGGCGAGTGGCTGCACACCTTCCAGTGGCACGGATCGCACGGCGGATCGCAGGGCGTGAAGAAAGTAGCGAAAGGGCTGACGTTTCAAAAATTGTGGCTCATGCCCGACCAGATGTACCACGATGTCGCCGACGTGCGGACTGCCGACGATGCAGTGCTCACGATACGCCTCATGATGTTCTTCGAGCTAATCGACATCGAACGAATGTTGGACGCGACGCACGACCCGATTGGCGACTTCGTGAACGCGACGACCTCGGATGCGGTCGATTTTGTGGGGCGTCGGACCTTCGAAGAATTCAAGAAAGACACCGGAAAGTTGAACGAGATCGAAGCGTATGGACAACTCACGGTGCGTGCCGCACAGAATGGCTACCGCATAAACAAGGTGGTCTATCGCGGGTATGGCGCACCGGATCGGTTGCAGGCGATGCACGACCAAGCGATCGAAGCACGGACGCGGCTTCAACTCGAACGCGCCACCGAACAGCAAGCCCAAGAATTGGAAGACGACAAACTGCTGGCCCAAATGAACCGAGCGACGAAGCGACGGACCGAGCAAGCGATCGAAGTGGAGTCCGAATTAGAGATGGTCAAGAAGCGCCAGGAAGCCGACGCGAGGCATAAGGAAGCCGAACGCACTGCCGGCCGCGAGCAACGTCGCCGAAACGCCGAAATCGAGCAAGAAATCCATCGGCAGACCGAAGAACGCTCGCGACAGCACCTCGGCGCATTGAAGGAAATGGGCGTAGACCTCACGGCGTTCCTGACGCAAGGAAGAGCCGACCGCGTCATCGAACTCCGCGGCAACGGGGCCGCTACGCACGTTCACCTCGACCCCGCTAACGGCGGGTGAGGAACACGTGATCTACGACATTCTCTTCGGCTACTGACCACCCATCGCCGTGTTGTGGATTTTCCAACTCTTGGCGAGCGGTGTGACTTCAGCTGGCTTCAGCCCAGTGATACTGCCCCCGTCATTCGCAACAGGAATGGATAGAGTTTGCGACTTCGAAATTGAGGTTATCTGCGAGTCAGGACAGATCAGAGGCTTCTCATCAATGGTATTTACTTTCTTATGTAGCTGGCCTCTGTGAGGCCGGTGCAGAGGCAGTTTCTCCTCAATTGACAGCCTTCCAGGGTCATCGACCCCAGCTACAAATAACTGCTCCAGGGTCAGAGACTCAGTTACAAGAAAAGCATCCTAAGCATCATCGTACTCACGCGACTCCGGCGATGTTCACGTAGGTGTGGACGTGGGGCAGTACGCGGAAATTCCAGATGAAGCCGGGGCCTTCGAGCCGCCAGAAATGCCACTGAATCGCATCGCCCGATTCCTCGTAATAGAACGCGAGGTGGATCTTCTCCATGCCGCCGTTCTTCTTGAGCAGGTCCATTACTTCGTCGGCATCTTCCTTGCGGAACGGCGACAAAAGCTCGCGCATGACCGACTCCACGAGCGCCCGCTGATCCTTCGAGAGTTCCTGAATACTGAGGCCAGGGAACTTCATGCCGTTCTTGCGGAACTGCACCGATGGGGCGAGTTCGCCGGGCGTGCCATCGATTGATGCGGCTTTGCGTTGCTTCTCGCTGAGCGCGTTAAAGACACTCCACACCGCTTGCGTTTGATAATAAAAGACGTTCTCTTTGGACGACCCATCCGGCGTGTGACCGTAATACATCGGCCCGCCGAATGCGGCATCGGGTTCGGAATTCCCATCGCAACGCACCGTCAGGTGGTGCCCCGCAAACACGAGCGAAAATTGATTCTTGTCGGTCGGCTCGCCGTAGATCGTCGCGCCGATTCCCGTGAACGAACCGCTCGCATCGAAGTTTCCGCCACGACTGAGGCGATGATAGCCTTCGTCCCCGGCGGCGATACCGCGGAAGATGCGGTCGAGGAGTTCTTGTTGTGGCTTCGTGTAAACGTCGCGGATTTTCTTGCCGATCGGTGCGTTGTACATGCCGAGGCGGGTGGGAATGCCCTTCTTAATAGCATGCTCCCAGGGGAACACGACGAGCGGTTTTTGCTCGGCAGACAGCGTCGCGAAAAGTTCGCGCACGAGGTCTTCAGCGGGCTTCACGACCGTCACCGGCTTGATGGTGTCCAGCGCCCGCACAGCACCAGCGGCTCCACCGATAGCCAGTATCGCGGCAGTTTGGCCCCCA
>JAYSYI010000509.1:0-10810 GCA_043727665.1 Limnoglobus sp.
GCTGACGCGAAGCCGGAGAATCTGTTCCTTTTCGCCACGATTCACGGCCAGCACGCGGTGCGGCGGAATGCTGCGAACGGGTTCCTTGAACTCGTAATACTCGCGATACTCGATGCCTTTCCCTTCGGGAACGGTTTCGATTTTGGTCGAAACGAGAATCGCGGTATCCCACATGTACGCCCGCAACGGGCCGCGCACGTTAGAGTTTTCCGAAACGAGTTCCGCGAGGATGTGCTTCACACCAGTGATGACATCGTTGACATCGTGGAGTTGCTTCCACGGATCGACCATGCCGGGCAGCACTTCGTCGAGTTTGTCCACGGCGGAATCACGTGTCCAGATTGCGATTGCGAGCGGTTCGAGGCCCTTTTCGCGTGCATCGGAAGCCAGTGTTCGCTTCTTCGGCTTATATGGCAAGTAAAGGTCTTCAAGACGTTTTGGGTGGTCGGCTTCGAGGATCGCTTGCGTGAGTTCATCCGTCAGGCGGCCTTGCCCAGCGATGCTCTTCAGGACAGTTTGTTTGCGGTCCGTCAGTTGGCGAATCGAGTCGATACGACCTTGGATGAGGCGAATGCCATCTTCATTCATCCCGCCCGTTTGCTCTTTGCGGTACCGCGTGATGAATGGCACCGTGTTCCCGCTATCGAGCAGTTGAACCACCGCTTCGACCTGGACTTTGCGAATCTGTAAGTCTTGCGCGATCCGCGATAGGTCTTGGGACTGCGGCGCACGTGGCACGACGGGCACCGGTTGTGGCGGCAATGCGGGCACAGGTGGCGGTGGCGGAGCCGCACCGAGGATCTCCGGTTCGACAACCGCAACGGGAGTTTCCGCAGTCGTGGGAACCGCCACGTCAACTTTGGCTTCATCAGTGGCAACAGGGGCGGTCGTCGTATCGTCGTTAATCATTTATCAGACCTGGCGGGGTGACTGCGGGGGACCGACCGTGGATACGCACAACCACGGCGGCCGTCCGGGTGATTCACATGATTGTGAGTCCCTGACTGGATCATATTAGGCATTAGTTACTGCTGTCCCGATGTGCTGTCAAGGATAGCGTTCGCGCGTTCATGAGACGTTCACAGACGAATCCGGTCATCGGGCACTCAGAAGTTCGGCGAGCCGGTTGTTTTGTGGGTAACTGTGCCCGAGATGTTGCCGGTAGCCTTCGGCGTATTTGACACCGGCGGAACGCCCTTGTTCGGCGGCCCATGACTTCATCGATTCGACCAAACTATCGACGCCGTGGTGCTTGCGTAGCCAGTTGCGTTGGCTTTCGTGGCATTCGAGCATTCGCGATTTCTCGTCGATCACCGTCGAGATATCGACTCGGAAGGTCGGCACGATCTTTTTGCCGAAAAGATCCTTGCCTTCAAGCGGGTCGCAGTAATAGGTGTGCGGGATCGCGTCGATTGGCGGGTGTTCGTGGCGACCGTGGAGGAAGTTCGGGATCGGGGCGGCAAACGTGGCCGCGCGTACGATCTTGCTCGTCTGTTCGTGGTCGAGGTGGTAATCGTCCGGGCTGTGTGTCAGAACGATACTCGCACGGACGCGGTTGATGAGCCGGGTGACCTTCTCCAGCACGGCTTCGTTGTAAATCACCCGCAAATCGCGTTCTTCAAGGCAATGATACGTCGCACCGATCACACGCGCGGCGGCGGCTCCCTCGGCACGGCGAATTCGGGCGATCTCTTCGGGGCCGTATTCCGCCGAACCGCAGTCGCCGGGGGTCATCGTCGCGATGTGGACGTCAAACCCGTGTTCCCGTTGTAACCGCACGAGCGTTCCCGCACAAAGAAACTCGGCATCGTCCGGGTGGGCAAGCACTGCGAGAACAACGGAAGCCATAAGCGTTTCACCCTGTGTGCGGTACGATTTTCTAAATGCGGTTTACGCGAACACCCGGCTCAGGGCAACAGTGCCGAAAGCCGGGTGGTAAGTTCGCCGATCTCTCCGATCACTTCTGCATCGTCGCCGGGGCCGGGGCCTGTTGGGAATTTTTGGGCTTCACGCGGCTGCGGACAGACTCTCGAATGTCGTTGCGGACCCAACGATTGGTATCGTCCTTGAGGTCGGACATATACTCCGGTAGCCATTCGTAATCTTTGCTTTCGACCAACTCGCGAATGATCGCTTCGCGGCCTTGAGCAATCGACGAATATTTCGCGAGAAGCGCGGTGTCGGTTTTGCTGTCTCGCAAAATCTGGTCCGCACGCGATTGCACACGCGGGTCGGCCATCGCGGTCAGTACCCACGCTTCGCGTTCGGCGATGTCCCGCGACAGGAAGTCTTTGATGGCTTCATCGTCGATGGCCGGAACGATACTGCGAATCGCGATCGAGCGATTCTTCGCAATGACATCGACTCGCGGGCTTTGCTCGATCAACCGCACGAGTGCCAAGTGATACTCGTACGTGTCTTCCTCGGCCTTTTGGTTGGAACCCGAACGGTGGAACGACTTGTAGTTCAGCAACACCTGACGCCACGCTGCCAGCCCTTTCGCGTATCCTTCGGCCGCACGCACTTTGTCGGCGGCTTTGTCGGCTTGCTCGGCTTCCCACAGCAGTTTGCGGGCATTCACCGTGTCCTGCTGTTGCTCGGCTTCGGACGAATTCAAAAAGAACTCGAAGTTCGTTACTTGGCGGTTCTGTTCGTAGAATCGCAACCGATTCCGGGCCTTGACTTGTTCGGGAGGAATCTGAACTTGGAGCAGTTGTTCGTCGGTGTAATTCGCGAATCGCATTGCTTGCTCATCGGTCATTCGCTGAGCCAGGGAGTTGAATCGAATCAGTGTCGCTTGGTCGAGTTGGAGGCCGTTTTCTTCGCCGTGCGTCTTCCACAATGAGTATGTCTTCTCCCACTCGGCCTTTGAAGCGCGAGCGCTTTGTAGACCTTCGCCGTAGCCACTATCGCCACTGCCACGATTGAACCAGAGGTCGGCATCTTGGTCGGCGCGTTCGTCGGGGTACCACTTCGTGGTCCGGTCGAACCAGCCTTCTTTTGTTAGGCGTTCGGCAAGATAAGATTGTGCTCGGGCGGCACCTTGGCGGAAGATAATTAACATCGGCTGTTTCGGAACGCGGTAGCGGAACTTGTCGTTCCCTTGCAGTTCCGTGTAGCCGGTTGGCATCCGGTCGGGCGGTGGTGGCGGGATAAATTCGCGGGAGGCCACATACCACGATCGGGCCGCGAGGAACGCATCGAACGTGTCGTCGGTTTCCATACGCGGACCGGCTTCGTCGGGTGCCGGTTTCGGTGGCAAAGCGGGAAACTGCGACTCGTTGGGTAACAATTGGTCGTTGCGTGTGACGTCGTACCGCGTCGGTACCTTCTTGTTATCTTCGAGGAACTGCACGATCTGTTCGGGGCGCGTGTAACCGAGTTTCTCGCGAAGCCGGCGTACGAGTTGCGGATTCTTGCGCACGAAGTTTTGGAACGCAACCATGTCGATCTTGCCGTCTTTGCGGAAGCGAGCCGGGTTGCGATCTTCGGGCTTGATGTTACTGAGTTGAAACATCGAACGCAGCGTCGTCACTTTGTCCGAAACGCTGAATTTGTTCTGGTAATAGAACGCGATCTGGAACCGCATATCGGGCGACATGCGGTTCATCCGCTCGCCTTCGGCAAGCAGTTCGATGCCACGTGTGATGTAGTAATACATGTCGTTCAGGCGGTCGTTTTCAACGGACACGTTGTAGGCAATGTTCCAGCTTTGATAGATCCACGGCGTGATAAAGTTCGGCTGAAGGCGAGTCACGAGGCGTACGAGTTGCTCGAATTCGTGGAACTCGTTTCGCTTCTGTTTCTCGATCGCGGCACGCCAAGTAACCGTAGTCGCAATCCCACGCGAACCGACCAGCACGCAGCGCAACAGCGAACCCGCAATCTCCGCATCACCCTGTTCGAGTTCGCGAAGGTCGAGCGCCTCGGGTCGTGCTTGCTCTTGGATCGTACGGCTCGACAGCCAATCCGCTGCGCGGTGAACGATCGACGGGGCTGCTTCGGGTTTGTCGTCAGTACCTCCGCGACGCGCCTGATTCAAATAAACGACACGCGATTCATCGGAAAGCGGCAACGGCACTTTACCGCGCCAGAACATACTCAGAGTGAACAGCGCGATGATCGCGATACCGTACGCAATCTTCCGCCGCACGGTCGCTTGTTGGAATGGATTCGCCATAGCAGTCACCGTCTCGATGATAATCGAATGAATGTCGGAAACGACACACTACGCAGCCACTTCGCGATTCCGAATCAGATAATACGACAGAATTCCCCATGGCAACAGATAGCCGAACAGGACGATAAAGTTCATCGCGAGGTATTCGAAGTTGATGTTGAAACCTTCCTTGAGGAAGTTCGTCCAACTGAAGGCGTATACGTCCGGAACGATGTTCACATAGCGTCGGAAGATCCATGAGAACGCGATGTCGCCGACCTCGGCGGTCTTCACCCCCGCGGTGCGGTCGAGTTGTGCCGTCGGTGTGTCTGTGCCCAAAATTCGCGTGAACGATTCGAACGGCCCACCACCCGTGCTCGTTCCACCCGCTACATCTTTCAAGTGTTCGACAAAATACGCACTGAGGTAGATGAACAACGTCGCTAGGAAGCTAATGATACCCGCGAGATATGTGCTCAGCGTGATCGCGACACCAATCGCCACAGTGACTTGGCACCACAGGCCGAAGGCGCACTTGAAGAAGTTCTCGCTGAAGGTTTTCTCGCCTTCCATGTAATACAAGTCGCCCGATGCCATGCCGAGCATCTGGCCATCGCTGATGCACTTCACGTACGTTTGGACACGCGGTTGGCGATAACCATCTTTGTCTATCGGCGGCGTGCCTTCGCGGGCCTTGCGGAACAGTCCCGATGGCACCGGGACGCCACTAGGGTGGTAATCGTAGACTTCCACGGAAGCCACTTCGTAGAAGCCGTACTTCTCTGCGAGGTCGTTGATGTACTTCCAGCCCGGTGTGTTCGGCAACGCATAATCGAGCGACTTGATTGACACGCCGGGAATTTCGCCCTTGGACAGCTTCCGGTCGATCTCATCGCGTTCCGCCTTGTATTGTTTCTCTTTCTCACTGTCCGCCCATTGCCATCTGCCATCACCGCGTACGCTCGGTGGGATTTGGTCGCACTGCCATGTTGTGAAGCGAATGTTAATGTCCACGCCACGGTTTTCATCGCCCTTCGTCAGGCGGAAAATGTCGAACGTGTATTCGCAAGGCACTGCATCGCGATCCGTTCCCGCCATCGCGGCGGGGATATTCTCGAATGCCCAAATCGCTCGCTCAGAAGTCGCTTTCGAACCTGCAATGTACTTGCGGTAATCGAACTCGCGGCCGACATTGGTACCGCGATACTCGTTGCTTCTCGCACGGAAATACAACTGCCCACGGTGCGGAATACGTGCCTTTTGCGTTTCTTCAACGGCTTTCTCATCAATGGTCGTCGTGCTGATGAATAACCAACTGCCGAACGTCATCAAAATCAACGGCACCGTCATTAGTAACGTGAAGCCGAAGAAGCGACCGAGCACGACTTCGAACCGTTCGAGCGGCTTCGAGACGATCGTGTAAATCGTTTGGTTTTTCACATCGTTCGGGATGCTGAACGCCGCAATGATCGCGCCGGGTAACAGCAACAGGAACGTCGTCGATAAGCTCGTCCAGTCAACTGTCGTCCGCAGTTGATCTTCGGCCTTGATCGGGATGAACCATTGCAGCGGGAACAAGAACGGCAGCACGAAAAGCACGAATACCCAGAACATGCGGTTACGCCACGTTTCAAGGAACCCGACCTTCGTGAGTGCCCAGATTCGACGAAAACGCAACTTGAGCAAGTCCATCGCGAACGGCTGGCCGATGCCGAGTAACGCGAAAAACCCGCCGAGCATAAACAGCATCGGTTGCAAGTTCGTTGCAAACCGCGGCGGGATGTACGGTATTGTCTCACCTGGATCCACGTACGGAGCCAGGTTGACGCTGTCTCGACCGTAGCCAATCGCCCACGCCGCGATGAACCCGGCGTAGCAGAGCAACGAGGCCACACCCATGAGCAGCATAAACATCGTCAGTGGAACGCGGGCCTTGGCCGATGCGGGTTGGTCCTTCGGCGCACGCAATGCATAAAGTAGGTACACGACGAGGCCAACGGCGGCGAATCCCCCCGCATCTCGCAACCACACCTGAATCAGGCCGGGCAGATTCGCGAACGTCTGAGGGTCGCGTTCTAGGATCAGAATCCCGAACAGGGCGGGGTCCGTCATCGCGGATATTCCTTGAAAGTACACCGATATACGTATGAAACCAATGAATCCGAATGCTACTTCGTCGTTTCCACGGGTGGCAGATATCGCCTACCCGGCCGCGTCTTCGACTCTTCGACGATCCGCAAGAACAAGTCTTCGAGCGTCGTCGTCGGGTGACCGAACGATTCGAGCTTACCGCCGTGTTTTTCGATCGTGGCCGCCAGATCGCGCTTGAGTGCGTCTGTCAATGGGACGCCGCTCGCGCGGATTTCGAGCCGCTTTTGGTCTTCGACGAGCTTGCTAACCGCACCGAGTTCCTGCAAGTCTCCGCCGTACAGAATGGCAATGCGATCGCACACATCTTGGACGTCGTCCAATCGGTGCGAGCACATAATGATCGTCTTGCCCTTTTTCTTCAGGTCGAGGATCAAGTCTTTCATCCAGCGCGTACCGAGCGGGTCGAGGCCTGAGGTCGGTTCGTCGAGGATAATCAAGTCCGGGTCGTTGATGAGTGCTTGTGCGAGGCCGATGCGTTGACGCATCCCCTTAGAGTATTCGCGAAGGATCCGCTTTTTGTCGTTGGCGAGGCCAACGGTATCGATCAGTTCTGCGGCACGCTTCTTCCGCGTCTCGGATGGCATGTTGAAGAGTCGACCGTAAAAATCCAGCGTCTCTTCGGCATTCAGGAAGCGGTAGAGGTACGATTCTTCGGGCAGGTAACCGATTTTTTCGTTCTTTTCGACTTTCGCTGCCGGTTCGCCGAAGACGAATGCATCGCCGGAACTCGGGAACAACAGTCCGAGCAGTAGCTTAATAGTCGTGGTTTTCCCCGAACCGTTCGGCCCGAGTAAACCGAAGATCTCACCCTTCTGAATCGTCAAGTCGAGCGCGTTGAGGGCGACTTTCTTCTTGCGCCCCCAGAAGTCTCGATAAATCTTTGTCAGGTTTCGCGTTTCGACGACGGTCTCGGACATGAACATCTCTCCGATGCATCGTAGATGAAGACCACCACACAGCGTCGGTGGGCGGTGATAGACGAGTGTATGAGTCCGTTACGTCGGACTCGCGAATCCGGTTCGCGCCGGTTTCACATGATGACTAGCTATATTAGTTTCCGAAACGATTGGGTAAGACCTCACCGAAACATCATCGAAAGTCGTGCCAATTCCCGTCCGAATCGCGGAGTTCGTTCGGTCGAAAGTTCCCTTTGTAAGTCAGCGATCGACAGTCTTCGACGTAATAGCCGAGATAAAGGTGAGGGAGTTTTCGCACCATCACCGACTCGATGATTGAGATGACGTTGTAAGTCCCGAGCGAGCGGTCGCGTAGCTCCGGTTCGTAGTAAAAATAGATCGCGGATAAGCCTTCGGGTACGACATCGACGTAGCCGACAGCGACGAGAGTTTCGCCGAGATAATAACACCATTCTTCGGTGGGAATCGGGTTGGATACGAACGATTCGACGTATTCGCCGGGTGTCTCCGGGTCGCGTTCGGGCCACCCCTTCGCCTCCGCTTGATATGCGTGATAGCGATCGTAAAGTTGCAATTTTTCACCGGTGACGATGGGTGGTCCGATCTCAATACGAATCTCGCTCGCGTTCCGCTGTTTTGCCCGCTTCTGGCTCGAATTCATTCGGAATCGATCAACGGGAACGCGGATGACTTGGCACGCACGGCAACTCGGACATTCGGGTCGAAACAACGAAAAGCCGAACCGACGCCAACCATCCTTCATGCGTTGCAGATACTCCGCCGCCGTCAGTTCGCCGACGATGTCGTATCGCAACTGCCACTTTTGTTCGGGCAGGTACCCGCAACGTGCGGGGGGTGTCACAAACGTGAAGAGCGGTTGCATGACAGACGGTCGCGGTGCGGACAGACTTTGTTGCTGTTGAACATATCTGGCACGAGCGGAAAAGCCCATCGGTTTGGTCTTTTCCCTTATTTGCTACTCGACGAATTCCACCTGCGTCGGCGACGGGATGATACCCGCTTTATGGCCTTCTTCGAGCAATCGACGCACCGCCTCACGGCCCCGATCGCCGTAATCGAGCGTCCATTCGTTGACGTACATGCCGACGAAACGATCCGCCAAGCTGACATCCATATCGCGGGCGTACTTCAACGCATATTCGAGCGACTCTTTGCGGTGATCGAGCGCGTACTGAATGCTCTGCTTGAGCAACCGGCTTACCTCGGTAATCGTTTCGTGGCCGAGATCGCGACGCACGACGTTACCACCGAGCGGTAGCGGCAAGCCGGTCTTTTCCTGCCACCACACGCCGAGATCGACGACGAGGCTCAAGCCCTGATTTTGGAAAGTCAGTTGCCCTTCGTGGATGATCAGTCCCGCGTCGAATTTCCCCGATTCGACGACTTGCAGAATTTCATCGAATGGCACCACCTCGTACTCGAAGCCCTGCGGCAAGAGTAGTTTCAGTGCCAGGAATGCCGTCGTCATTGTTCCGGGAACGGCAATCTTGACGTTCGGCAAATCGGAGATGCGGAGTATTTTCTTGCTCACAACCATCGGGCCATATTTGTCGCCCATGCTACACCCGCTCGGCAGCAAGGCATACTTATCCAGCAAATACGCATAAGCGTGAATGCTCACCGCCGTGACGTCGAGTTCGCCCTTCAGTGCGCGACGATTGAGCGTCTCGATGTCCTGAAGTTCGTGCGTGAAGCGAAATCGACCGGTGTCGATCTTGTCATTAGCGAGCGCATGAAACATAAAGGCATCGTCAGGGTCCGGAGAGTGCCCAACGCGAATCAATTGCGTGCTCATAGTGTTTCCTGTATGTAGGAGCAAAGTTTCTATTTCGTATATTCTGAGTAGCAAACTCTAGACAGGATTTACAGCATGTAACTACTCGAATCCTGAAAATCATGTCAAAAATCTTTGTTAAATACTTCCCGTGGCGAGCCGGATTTGGCGATGGTTCCGGCCACCATCTGGTGGACGACCGTCGCGCGTTCGGCGAAGTCCATGTCGTGGGTGACGACGATCATCGTCTGCCCGTCTTTGGCTAAATCCTGCATTACTGCCAGCACTTCGCTCGCCATGTGCGGGTCAAGGGCACTCGTCGGTTCGTCGAATAATATCGCTGACGGGTTAACCGCAAGCGAACGAGCAATCGCAACACGTTGTTGCTGGCCGCCGGAGAGGTTCCCCGGCTTCGCGTGCAGCTTATCCGCCAAGCCGACGCGATGGAGTAGCGTTTTCGCGGTCGCTTCCGCTTCCGCAATCGTTTGGCAGAGCACGTAGCGTGGCCCCGTCATGACATTCTCGAGAACGCTCATGTGCGGGAACAGGTTGAACTGCTGAAACACCATCCCTACCGTCTGGCGAAGTTTCAGCAGTGCAGCCTTCGGGTGCGGTTTCCCGAGGGTGCCTTGCAGGGTCATATCGCCGATGCGGATCGTGCCCGTGTCGAAGGTTTCCAGCCCGTTGATACAGCGTAACAGCGTACTCTTGCCGCCGCCCGATGGCCCGACGAGTGCAGTCACTTCGCCTTTGTTGACGACGAGCGAAACACCCGCGAGAATGCGATTCGAACCGTGAAACTTTACGAGGTTGGCAATCTCAATCATGGCTTGCCTCCCGTTTTCTGCACCGAAAGTCGCGTCTCCAGCGAGCGTGCCGCCAATGCGAGCGGGTAGCTCATGAGGAGGTAAAGTCCGCCCGTAATGAACACGAGTTCGACGATGTAGTCGCGGTTGAAGTTGTAAAGTTCGTTGTACTTTCGCGTCAGTTCGGTGATGAGAATCGCACTGCAAACCGAGGTGTCTTTGAACAAAGCGATGAAGTCGTTCGTGACCGGTGGAATGACGAGGCGAGCGGCTTGCGGAACGATCACACGGCGAATCGCAGTGAGTGGCGTCATGCCGAGCGAGAGTGCCGCCTCCATCTGCCCGCGCGGGATCGCGAGCAACCCCGCACGATAGTTCTCCGCCTCGTATGCCGAGTAGTTGAGCGCTAAGCCAAGTACACCCGCCTGAAGCGGACTCAGCGACGTAATCGGCAACCAGACGCCCTGCATATCCAGCCATGCGAGCGCCGGTGGCAGCAGGTAAAACATTGAATAGAGCTGCAAAAGTAGTGGCGTTCCGCGTACGACTTCGACATAAATACCGAGCGGCGTACCGAGCCAGCGCGGGCCGAACACGCGCCCCACGGCCACGAGTAAGCCGATGCCCATCGCCAACGGAAACGACAGCACTGAGAGTTTAATCGTCATCAGCGCGGCTTGCGCGAGTTCCCACGTTAGCCGAGGCAGCGGGCTTTTCCGCTCGGCATTTTTATCGTCCATCGCGTCGCTAATCACCGCATCGGCTTCAATTGGAGGCCACGGTTTGCTCGCCCAATAGGCCAGGCGTTCCTGGTCTTCATTCCACAAACCGTACCTGTCGTAGATCGCCTTCAGCGTGCCATCGCGAACGCCATCGCGGATCGCGTCGTCAATCGCCGTAAGAAGCTTCATGTCATTTTTTCGCACATAAAGTACGTAAAAACCAGGCTTGACCGCTTCGCCGACGCTTTTGAGTTGCGGAA
>JAYSYI010000510.1:0-10738 GCA_043727665.1 Limnoglobus sp.
GGCCGCGACCGGTGAAGCGACCGATGAGCACGAGTTGGTTGCCGTGAAACAGGTCGGGAATTTGCACGGGATAGATGCCGCTCAAGCGGACGTTCGTGCAAGACAATCGAACGTTGGTCATAACGGGATGGCTGATTTTCGAGTATAAACTGCTTATTTTCGCTTCGATGTCTTCCGCAGGTCGCACATATGTGCTAACGGCTCGCGTCGATTCGGCGAGTTGATCGAGCATCGAGGAATTGACGTCGTCGCCGACGCCGAACGTGAAGATCCGCGTGCTGGTGGTGTTCTTCGCAGCGACACTTTTGATAATGCGATCCGGGTTCGTTTCATCGACCGTCGGCACGCCATCGGTGAAGAACACGATGTTGAACGAACGCCCCTCGTCCTTTGGGCGGAACCCGAGCGCGGCATTCAACGCGGGCAAGATCGCGGTGCCGCCACTTTGGCGGAGATCGTCGACCCACTTGTGCGCTTTTTCGAGTTGGTCGGGCGTCGCACGAGAGAGATCATCGCGGTAGCTATCGACTACCGTGGCGAAGCTCACCATCGCGAAACGATCTTTCTCGCTGAGGTTGTTGAGGAAGAATTTGAGTGCCTTCTTCGCTTGGGCCATTTTCAGGTCCGACATGCTTCCGGACTTGTCGAGAACGAGCACGACATCGCGCGGGACTCGCTTCGCCTTCACCGATTCGGTTTGCGGCGAGATCAGCATCATGAAGTAGCCATCTTCTGAAGTAATGGGCCGGTAAAAGATCGGCGTGATGCCGATTTCCTGCTTGCTGCTGCCGTAGAAAAGCTGAAAATTTTTATCGAGCATCCCCTGATTCTTTTCGAATTCGACGACCACTTCACGGTCACTTTTGCGGTGGAGTGCGATCGCGTGCGTCGGGCTGTAGACGCTTTGAATCGAGTGTGCGGATTTGATATTCACCGTCACCGAAAATGCTTCGAGCGTCCGCGTCGCCTGGAAGTCGGTCCGCATCGGGTAGATGTACTCGACCGCACTGCCATCTTTCTGCGCGATCGAAGTGAACTGCAATTTCACCTTCTGATCTCCCCTCGCGGGCACGGGGAACACGCGCAGTTTTAGTAAGTCCGTTCCCATGTATTCGAGGATGCCTGGGTCCAGCGTGCGGCGAACGATTTCGGTGTAGATGGCGTTCGCTTTCTTCGCATCGAGGAGTTCGCCGGTCGTTTCCTTGCCGTCGATCCACATCGAGAATTTGTTGACGCTCGCACCCTTCGGCACCGGGAACAGGAACGTGGCTTCGAGCGGGCGATCCGTATGGTTGCGGAAGACTTGCTCGACGGTCGTCGTCGCGACTTGTTCGTCAATCGTGGCGGTAACCTTGTGGCTCACCATCGCGAGCGGCGGCAGTTTTTTGTCTTCGGGAATCAGCAAGCCACTGCCACGGGCGTGACTGGCACACGCGAGCAGAACGATCAGGAGTGAGAGTCGGTTACGCATGAGAAACCTCATCGGGTGAGAGGAAGTGGCTGCCCTGCCCCTGATTCTACTCGGAAGCACGATGAGAAGACGATGGGAAACGCCGATTCGTTGGCAGTCGTTACGCGGGAGTTACACGAACGAAAACAGCCCGGCGAACATTCGCCGGGCTGTTTTCGTTTGTGACAAGCGGATGTCAGTCGCCGTTCGTGGGGCGGATCACGATCATGACGCTGACGGTGCCCGGTTGGCGATCTTTGCGTAGTTCGTGGTACTGCTTCACGTCTTTAGAAAGCGACGGTTGCGCACGCACGATGGGCGGCAAGTACGTCAGTAAAATCGCCGATTTCTCTGGCTTCGTTGCTTTAAGCAAATTGCTCGCCACCTGATCGAGCGTGCCCGCTGCCAGCGATTGATTCGGCGTCGGGGCTTCCGGTTTTTTCGCTGCGGTCAGGTCGATACCGAGGAGTTCGCGGAGATCTTTACGTTCTTGTTGCTGCCCCGAAACCACGTGCAATCGCGTCGCGAGTTGTGGCGTTGTCGTCGCTGCCGACGATAGCCAATTCGAGACTTCGGATGCGGTCAGCATGTCGGTGTAGAAGATCCACGTCGAGGGCATCTTGCGTTTCATTCGCTCGCCTGCGATCGTTTCGGTGATCGTCGAAATGCTTTGTGATTTGCCCGAAAGTATCAGCCACTCGGCGGCCTTGGCGGTGTCTTTCGCGAACAAATCGATCCGCGTGTTCGGTGCAAGTGCCAGTTGATTACGTAGCGATTGTTTCGCATCGTCACGCTGAATATCGCGGAAAGGGAGCAACATCGGCAGTTGTACGCGAAGCGAATCGGACGGCTTGAACGAATCGACCAGCGGCGAGCCGAGAACCGTACCCGCATTCGCAGGGACGGCTTTCGCAACCGGTGTCGCAACGGGCCGTTCGACGATTGCCACGCTCGGTGCGATATCGATCGGCTCAAACTCGATTGGGTCCATGTCGTTGCCGCGATCCGCAACGAGAATCGAAGTCTCAACTGGAGGCGTCGCGCTCGTGTCGCCCGATGGCAATGCCAAAATTTGTTGGGCGAACGCAGCTTCGCTATTGCGACTTTGTGCGATGTAGAACGACGCGCTGCCGACGAGCAAGAAGAAGCTCGCGGCGGTGGCCAGCGATAGCCATACCGTGCGACGATGCGAATCCGCCTTGGGCTTATCGGGTGTCGTGTGCGTCTGGGCGGGCAGTTGGCGGACG
The DNA here is from genome assembly GCA_043727665.1 of Limnoglobus sp. Classification (GTDB taxonomy): domain Bacteria; phylum Planctomycetota; class Planctomycetia; order Gemmatales; family Gemmataceae; genus Limnoglobus. The sequence goes on from JAYSYI010000510.1 coordinate 2,698, forward strand.
CGAACCATCACCGATTCCGCGAACGACTTCGGTGCCCGGCAAACCTTAAATTGCCGCATGCGGTCGCGATGCTTGCAAAGCACTATGTAGAGTTCGTTCGCAACGGGCGATTTCGCAATCAGCGTCTGAAACGCAGGCTGTTCCGCGGCAGTCAGTTCGCCATCGACGGCGAGACAAACGAGTTCGTTTTCCAAATCGGATAACGTCTTCATTGGGGTGGTCCCCTTCTCCTCAAGAAATCGAATCGGTATTGTGTGCCGACAATAATATTTTCAGTTCCAGCCGTGCCCGGTGCAGTCGGCTGCGGACGGTGCCAATCGGTACTTTTAGGAACTCGGCAATCTCTTCGTACTTCATTCCATCGATGTCTTTGAGCACCAGCACATTGCGATGTTCCGCAGACAATCGCTGAATCGCTTCGTGCAACTGGGCATCGACTTCGCTCTGCTCCATCCGCTCGTCGGGTCGCACGCCGTTCGAGGTATCCGATGGCTCGGGGATCGTCTGCCCGTTACGGCTTTGATCGAGACTCACCACCGGTCGCTTTTTGCGTTTTTGGCTGATCGCGGCGTTAAACGCGATCCGGTACAGCCAGGTGTAAAACTCCGAATCGCCCTTAAATGAATGCAGCGAAAGATACGCATTCAGGAAGGCATCTTGTGCGGCATCGTAGGCATCTTCGGGGTCGTTGACGATGCAAACGAGTGCCCGAAACAGCCGATCCTGATAACGTAACACCAACGCGCCGAACGAGTCCGGCTGGCCGTTGAGACACTCGTCGATGAGTTTACGGTCATCGATGTTCACGGCACCCTACACGCATAGAGATGGCCAGCGAACGTTTAGTTCCCGGCTTCGGTCGAATTTCAGCGATTCCACAAGCTATTGGCATAGCATAGTGCGGCGTATCTCGGCATCCGCACGGATTTCCCGAACGTGCGAAGTTCTCTCCTGGCAGGGATATCGAACCGGCTATACTAGTCAGACGTACCCTACCACCGTCGTGCGACTGCGAGCAATACCCGCCGTTATGGACAACCAAAATATCATCGTTCGCGGGGCGCGCGAACACAACCTCCAAAACATCAACCTCGAACTTCCCCGCAACTCGCTGGTAGTCTTTACCGGCGTCAGCGGTTCGGGCAAAAGCTCGTTGGCATTCGATACGTTGTATGCCGAGGGGCAACGGCGATACGTCGAATCGCTGTCGAGTTACGCCCGACAGTTCCTAGGCCAACTACCGAAACCCGACGTCGATTTCGTCGGTGGCCTGTCCCCGGCGATCAGCATTCAGCAAAAATCCGCCGGTCGCAATCCGCGTTCGACCGTTGGCACGATCACGGAAATCAGCGATTACCTGCGTGTGTTGTATGCACGCCTCGGGCAGGGATATTGTCCGTCTTGTGAACGGCCGATCACCGCGCAAACTCGAGAGCAAATTCTCGGGCGAATTCTCGCACTGCCCGAAGGCACACGGTTCTTGTTGCTCGCGCCGGTCGTGCGCGGGCAGAAGGGCGAATTCAAAGACTTCTTCGCCGACATGCTGAAACGCGGCTATGTGCGGGCCAGGGTCGATGGCAAAGTCGTACGCCTCACCGATGATTTAAAACTCGACAAGCGGATCAAGCACAACATTGAAGTCGTCATCGATCGGCTGAAAGTCGAACCGAAGGTTCGCACGCGCCTCGGCGAAGCCGTGGAGCAGGCGCTGAACCTCGCCGATGGTTCGGTGATTGTGGCCGTGGAACTCGATGCACGCCCCACGAACAAAAACGAGGCCGAGGAAACGCCGAGCGAGGAGATTCTTCTCTCCGCTCATTACGCCTGCACTTATTGCAATCGCAGCTATAGCCCCCCTTCCCCACAACTGTTTTCGTTTAACAGCCCGATGGGGATGTGCCTCGAATGCGATGGCATCGGCAGCCAATATTCCTTCGACGAACAGTTACTGATTCCGAACCCTAAACTCAGCGTTTACAACGGTGCGGTGATGGTCGTCGGCCCGCTCAAGGGGATGGGGCGATGGCGCAAGCATATTTACGAGGGCGTCGGCACGTCGCTCGGGATCGATCTCAAGTCGCCGTGGAGCGAACTGTCGCCGGAAAAACGGCAGTTGCTGCTTCACGGCAGTGGAGATCGGCACATCGTTTGGGAATGGAAACAGCGTGGCGGCACGGTCTGGAAGCATGGCGGCAAGTGGGAAGGTATCGTTCCGCAACTGCTCTCGCAGTTCAAGAAAATCACCGCCGGCCCGCGACGGATGCAACTCGAAAAGTACATGCGCACCGGCAAATGCACTGCGTGCAACGGCCATCGCCTGAACCCGCAGGCACGGGCCGTTCGCGTCGGGAACAAGACGCTCGTCGAACTCGGCCGGATGCCGATCGGCGATCTCATCATTTGGTTCGCGGACATGGAAGCGAACCTGCCCGCCGTACAGCGTTTCATCGCCACCGAACTCCTCAAAGAGATACGCGCCCGCATCTCGTTCCTGCTCAACGTCGGCTTGCATTACCTCAGTCTCGATCGGTCCGCACCGACGCTTTCTGGTGGCGAAGCCCAACGCATTCGCCTTGCGGGGCAGATCGGTTCGGGCCTTGTCGGCGTATTGTATATCCTCGATGAGCCGAGTATTGGCCTACACCCGCGCGACAACGAACGACTGTTGCGCAGCCTCGAAAATCTCCGCGACATGGGTAACACTGTCATCGTTGTCGAGCACGACGAAGACACGATGCGGGCCGCCGATTACCTCGTCGATTTCGGCCCCGGCCCCGGCATCCGCGGCGGGCAGATCGTAGCTGCCGGCACCCCGCAAGAAGTCTTCGACAATCCGAACAGCCCCACGGGGCAATACCTCACGGGAGCGAAGGAAATCGCGATCCCGAAGGAGCGACGCAAACCAAAGGGCAGCGTTTTGCGGATCGTCGGCGCGAAGCATAACAACCTGAAAAACGTGACCGTCGAGATTCCGCTCGGGTTGTTCGTCTGCGTGACGGGCGTGAGCGGGTCGGGGAAGAGTTCGCTGGTGAATGACATTCTGAAAGAGGCGTTGCAGAATGTCGGCAAGTCGAATGCCGACACGGAAACCGAAGGCGAAGATGCCGCCACGCATTCGATCGGCGAACACGATCGTATCGAAGGAATCGAGCTGATCGACAAAGTCATCGACATCGATCAAACGCCGATTGGCCGTACGCCACGCTCGAACCCCGCAACGTACATCAAGGTGTTCGACGAGATCCGTTCGCTCTACGCGAAGATGGCCGAGGCGAAGGTTCGCGGGTACCAGTCGGGGCGGTTCAGTTTCAACCGGCCCGGTGGGCGTTGCGAATCGTGCGAAGGCAATGGCTCGAACAAACTGGAGATGGACTTCCTCGCCGATGTTTGGGTGACGTGTCCGGTCTGTGGCGGGCAGCGTTTCAATCATGAAACGCTGCAAGTGAAGTATCGCGGCCAGTCGATTCACGACGTGCTACAGATGGAAGTCGGGCAGGCGGTCGCGCACTTCGAGCACATCGCCAAAGTACACACGATGCTGAAAACCTTGCACGATGTCGGGCTGGATTACATCAAACTCGGGCAGCCATCGCCAACACTTTCGGGCGGCGAAGCCCAGCGTATCAAGCTGGCGAAGGAACTCTGTCGGCGTGGCACGGGTCGGACGCTTTACATCCTCGACGAGCCGACGACAGGCCTGCACTTCGAAGACATTCGCAAGCTGCTCGATGTGCTTCAGGGCTTCGTGGCGAGCGGCAACACCGTCCTCGTCATCGAGCATAACCTCGACGTGATTAAGACGGCCGACTGGCTGATCGACATGGGGCCGGATGGCGGCGCGGGTGGCGGCCTGTTGGTAGCTGTCGGCACCCCGGAAGCGGTTGCGAAAGTTTCCGAGTCGCACACGGGGCAGGCGTTGATCCCGATACTATCACCGCGTCGTCAGTCACTGTCCAAGACTGGAAAGAAAGCAAAGTTAGCGAAAGTGGCGAAGAAGCCACGACTGCCGGAGATCACACATATTGATGTGCGCGGCGCGATGCAGCACAACCTCAAGAATGTCTCGGCACGTATCCCGCGCAACGAGATGTCCGTATTCAGCGGGCCGTCCGGTTCGGGCAAAAGTTCGCTGGCACTCGACACGATTTACGCCGAGGGGCAACGCCGTTACGTCGAATCGCTATCGAGTTACGCACGGCAATTTCTCGGCCAGATTCAGAAGCCGCGTGTCGAACAAATTACGGGATTGTCGCCCGCGGTCAGCATCGAACAAAAAACGACTAGCAAAAGCCCACGCTCGACCGTCGGCACGATCACCGAAATTTACGACTACCTGCGAATCCTTTACGCACGGCTCGGCCAGCGCTATTGCCCGAAGTGTCGCGTCCCGATCGGCACGCAGACGCGAGACGAAATCGTCGAGCGAATACTCGCGATGCCCGAGGGGACAAAGATATACATCATGGCCCCAATCGAGCGCAAGGGGCAGGAAAAATACGAGTCGCTGTTCGATGAAATCCGTCGCTCGGGGTTCACGCGAATGCGGGTGGATGGCCGTTCGTTCAACCTCGACGAACCGCCCGCGATCGACCACAAACGCAAGCACCGCATCGAAGTCGTCGTCGATCGGAACATCGTCCGCGCCGGTACGCGAACGCGTATTGCCGAAGCCGTGGAACAGTCGCTGAGCCTTGGTAAAGGCGTGATGTTGATCTCTTATGTCGATCTCGAAAAAGACGAAACGCAATGGACTATGGAGAAGTTTTCGCAGCACCTGGCGTGCGACCAGTGCGGCACGAGCTACGAGCCGTTGAACCCGCACAATTACTCGTTCAACAGCCCGCTCGGCTGGTGCCCCACTTGCGAGGGCCTTGGCTTCCAACGCGGCGCGAACGCGAACTTACTGATCGGTGACACGGGGCTGACACTGCGGCAAGGCGCGATCTCGGCGTGGCCTTGGCTCGCGCCCGGTTCGACGTGGTTGCGCGTCGCTGAGGGCTTGGCAAAACACGTCGGCTTCTCGCTCGATGTGCCGTTCAATTCACTCGAACCGAAGCACCAGCGAACGATCACCCACGGTAGCGGCGACGACTGGATCGCACTCGCGCCATCGGTACCCGCAGTGAAGGGAAAGAAGCCACGCACGCCCGAAGTGCAACCGTCGGGAACCCACAAATTCCAGTATAAAGGCTTCTTCCCGGCGATCGACGAAGCCTCGCGCGTGAGCTTTGTGTACCGGCAAAAGCTCGAACATCTCGTCGATGAAGTGCCCTGCTCCGCATGCCACGGTTCGCGGTTGCGGACCGATGCGGCGGCCACCCGTGTCGCAGGGCTGTCACTCGGCGAACTTTGCGACAAACCACTGTCCGATGCCAACCGCGTTTTCGACGAATGGAAGCCATCGACCGAGCAAGCCCGTGTGGCCGGTGAAGTGTTGCGTGAGGTTCGCAATCGTTTGACGTTCCTAATTGATGTCGGCCTCGATTACCTGACACTTGCACGACAGGGGCCGACGCTATCCGGTGGCGAAGCCCAACGAATCCGGCTCGCCTCGCAAATCGGTTCGGGTCTCACCGGCGTGCTCTACGTCCTCGATGAACCGACCATCGGCCTACACCCACGCGACAACGCACGGCTATTAAAATCGCTGCAGCGCTTGCGCGATCTCGGCAACACACTCATCCTCGTCGAGCACGATCGCGAGGTAATCGCGAGCGCGGATCAACTCTTCGACTTCGGACCCGGCGCGGGCGATCTCGGTGGCGAAATCACCGCGTTCGGCCCACCGAAACAGGTACTCAAATCAAAGGCATCCCTCACAGGCCAATACCTATCGGGCAAAATGTCGATTCCCGTGCCGACCAACCGGCGTATTTCCATTAAAAATTCTGCGAAAGCAGTCCCGATCGAAGCCACTGAAGCCGATTTGCGAACGGCATTCGAGTTCCCAGCGAACGAGTTTTTGACGATCCGCGGCGCACGACAAAACAATCTGAAAAACATCGACGTCAGCCTGCCGTTGCGTTCGTTCATCGCGGTGACGGGCGTCAGCGGATCGGGGAAAAGTTCGCTCATCAACGAGGTGCTTTTCAACACACTCGCACGCCGACTGAACCGCGCTCGCACTGTTGGTGCCGCGCATGACGAAATCACCGGACTCGACTTCATCGACAAAGTCATCAACGTCGATCAAGACCCGATCGGCAACTCGCCGTCGTCGAACCCCGCGACTTACACGGGCGTGTTCGATCTCATTCGCGAAGTCTATTCGCGGCTTTCCGAGGCGAAAGTGCGCGGCTATCACCCGCGTCGATTCAGCTTCAACCAGAAAGGCGGCCGCTGCGATGCCTGCGAAGGGATGGGCCAAAAGAAGATCGAAATGCACTTCCTGCCCGATGTCTGGGTCGAGTGCGACACGTGCCACGGCAGCCGGTATAACACCGAAACGTTGGCGGTGAAGTTTCACGATAAATCGATTGCTGACGTGCTCGCGATGCGAGTCGTGCAGGCACTAGAGTTGTTCAAAAACATCCCGAAAATCCGCGTGATTCTGCAAACGCTCGCCGATGTCGGCCTCGGGTACATGGCACTCGGGCAGTCGGCACCTACGATGTCTGGCGGCGAAGCCCAGCGCGTGAAACTCGCCGCCGAACTCGCGCGGCCAAGCACTGGTCGCACGATTTATTTGCTCGACGAACCGACGACGGGACTGCACTTCGACGACGTGCGAAAGCTGCTCGACGTGCTCCACCGCCTCGCCGATCTCGGCAACACCGTCATCGTCATCGAACACAACCTCGAAGTGATCAAGACGGCAGATTGGGTCATCGACATCGGCCCCGAAGCAGGGATTCGCGGCGGGCTAGTCGTCGCGCAAGGCACGCCCGAAGTGGTGGTGAAACAGGCGGCGGACAAGTCGCGACCCGTGTCGCATACGGGCATTATTTTGAAAGAGATTCTGGCGTCCGGGCCACATTTGGAGCGAGAAAAGTACGATCCGAAGGCGGCGAAACTCGCACTCGTCGGCGACTTGGACATTTCCGAAGTCGGGAAAGATTCGCAGTTGCCGTGGGAAGAAAACGGCGAGCGTTGGCACACGAAAGACCGCGTCACCACGACCGGGAAACCGTGCAAATGGGAAGGTGCCGTACTCGCGTGGGTGAACGAACGCATTCATGAGTTCGGGCCGTTTTCCGACACGAATTGGAACCACCGCAGCATCGTCGAAATCTCGGCCGCAAAGAAATCGAACGGCTGGTTCTTGCACGCGATGACGGGCCACGAGGCATATCTGAAACTCGTATTCCGCGTCGGTCGGAGCACGTTTAAGGATGACGTTTTGGACGCGGAACTCAACCTGAAACCGCTCAGCGACACGCCAGGCCTCGAAGGATTTTCGCGCGATAGTAACCGCGTCGAAGTGACCGCATCGCCGGGAATGCAGCAGGTCGTGATCGTCGTTCACAAGATGGCCGAGGTCGAAACCCCAGCGTTTTTGAAGTTTCTCCAGACGGCCGTCGCGTCGTTCGCGAGCCTGCAAGAAAAGTCGCAGAGCAACATCGAAGACCACATGCCGTGGAAGAAAGACGGCGAAGCATGGCACCTCGGCGAGAAAGGCTTCCCGCCCGGCAAAGGGGCAAAATGGGACCGCCCTGCCCTGCCCTTGTTATTGAAACTCATCGGCGAGATGGTGCCCGATGTCGAAGTGAAATGGGATAGCCGCGAACATATTTTGTTCAAGACGGCGAACGACGCGAAGTCGTGGGGCTGGTGGCGTACGAAGGAGAGCAAAACGCTCGTTTGCAACTTCGTTATTAAACAAGGCCAATTCAACCTCAGTCACGTTGAAGGTGCCGCACACGCGGCATCGATCGCCAACGAACGCTCCGACGGAACAGAAGTGCTTCGCCTCGAATTCACGACGGCGGATCAAGTGCGTTCGAAGCCGTTGCGTGCGTTCCTGAAAGAGTATTTCCAGGCGAAATCGAAGTGAGGAATCACTTCACGATGAATTCGCGGAACACCGTTATCGGCTTTATAT
>JAYSYI010000511.1:0-3545 GCA_043727665.1 Limnoglobus sp.
CGCGGAGCGGGCGCCGTTTCGGCCGCGAAATTGCTATTTATCGACAAAAGTACAGCGACGAAACTGCAATAGGTAAATTTCATGGTGCAGGGAGGTTAGCGGAATGATGTAAGACAACATTCCGAGTTTAATCACATGAGTATGAAGACAGAGTGAGAATCGGTTGTCGCGTCTGCCAGAAATGATGCTAACAGCCCGCCCCGGTTTGCAGCACGGTTGGGCGCTCAGATCGTGAACAGTCCCGACGACTTTGCCATTTGCAATCTTAATGCCGAAGTATCGCGGCTACCTAGCATCTTTCGCGGAGGCTAGGTACAATATGACAATTCGGTTTACGCACTCTGGGAGCGATCCTCATGGCGAATTTGCGTTGGTCGATAATCGTGTGTTTCGGGCTAATTACAACGCATTTTGTTCCCACTTCACTGGCATTCGCACAGGAAGCGGACGGTTCGAAAATCTACAAGAAAGTCGTGCCATCGGTAGTCTGGATTCATTCGAATCGGCCACGCGGTTACGCAACGGGCACGGGTACGCTGATCGATCTCGAACGCAAATTGGTACTCACGAACTATCACGTGGTCGAAGAGGAATCGACCGCGAAAATCTACTTCCCTACGATCTCCAACGGTCAACCGAAAGCTGAGAAAAAATATTACAAGGATCGCGCCAGTTTGGCGATCAATGGGCGAGTCGTGGCGAGAGATAAGCGGGCGGACCTTGCGCTGATTCAACTGGAGCGCGTCCCCGAAGGCATCGTTGCGGTGCCGGTTTCACTGACGAGTGCGGAGCCGGGGCAGGCGGTGCATTCGATTGGGAATACGGGCAAATCGGATGCACTTTGGGGGTACTTACAAGGCAAGGTTCGCACGGTGGCGGACAAGAAATGGAAGGCGCAACTTGAGCCGGGCCGCGTGCTCGAATTTCATGCGAAAGTAGTCGAAACCGACTCGGCGACGAACCCCGGCGACAGTGGCGGACCGCTCGTGAACGAGAAGGGCGAACTCGTCGGCGTCACGCAAGGCGGGGCACTCGATGCGCAATTACTCAGCACTTTTATCGATGTTTCCGAAGTGCGTCGCCTGATGAACAGCGACGATGTGAAACGCATTCGTGGTGGCTCGAAAGTGACCGCGACGGTGACCAAACGAACGACGGCCACGACGCTGAGCGATGCCGCGAAGATGTTCAAGGAAGAGACGACGAAGGCAGCACAAACCGACATCGACGACTTCTTCAAGACGCAGAAACTCGATGTTCTCGTCGAGACGTTCGCTGCGGTGCCGATGAAGGACGTGGAGAAGGTCAAGGCGATGAAATCGACCGAACGCATCGCGTACATGAAGGAGTGGTCGAAGTCGCGCGTGGAGAGCGAGAAAGCGAGCGGCTTCGGCATCCTCATCTGTAACGATCCGAAATCGCTGTACGTCGACCTGACCGAGGACGCGAAAGCTCGCTTCCCCGATGATTTCGCGATCAAAGTTCGCGACAAATTGATCGAGGGTTTAAAGAAGGACAAGCGCGACGAATCGCTTGCAGAAGTGTTGAAAATGATCCGCGACAACATCAAGAAGTAGATTTCATGCACGGTTTTTTGCTCAGTGATGACCTCATTTTCAGCAGCCGAATCACCGGCACCGCTCGCGCACACGGTGGCACGCTCACCGTGTTTCGCGATGCCGAGAAAATGTTCGATGATTCCAGTGGAAATCCGTTGGCGATCATTATCGATTTGCACAACGCAACGCTCGATCTGCCCAGATTTCTGGCATGTGTATTAGTAAATTTTCAGCCGCTTCCGAAGGTCATCGCGTACGGTTCGCACGTCGATGCAGAACGCCTGCGTGCGGCTCGCGCGGACGGTTGCGATCTGGTGCTACCTCGTAGTGCATTCGTGAATCGACTTGAGACGGATTTACCGAAATGGCTGAGTGGCCTTATTTGATGCGTTTCACGTAACCCTCGCGAATGAGTGCCCGCAAACCGGCGATGTGGCGGCAGGTATTCCGAGACAGAAAGCCCATGCATTCGCAGGTGCAATCGATCGGTTTACCGACGCGCACGTGATAGAGATTGCCGAGGCCGAGGCGGTGGACTTCGAAGCCGCGGCCGCCGATGTCGCAGCGAATTTCGCGGAACGTATAGTTCTGCGAGACGTGGCCAACTTGAATGCGGAACACGCCGACGCCACGCTCGTCGCGCTCGCGAATTAATCGGATCGAACGGGGGTTCGCCATCGATTTCGCCACACTTTGGACTGTTTCCGTGCCACGCATTCATTAGAATTCTAGCGAATTGCATACCGCTTTCCGGAATGAGTTTCACATGCGTTTCACGAAGATGCACGGCCTAGGCAACGACTACGTTTACGTCGATGGTTTCGCCGAAGCGCCAATCGCAGACCCGGCCGCAGTCAGCATTGCCGTCAGCGACCGGCACTTCGGCATCGGTTCCGATGGCCTGATTCTGATCGTGCCTTCAGACAAAGCCGACGCCCGAATGCGGATGTTTAACGCGGATGGATCGGAATCCGAAATGTGCGGGAACGGCCTGCGGTGCGTGGCGAAATACGTTTACGATCATGGCATTTGCAAAAAATCGCAATTAAAGCTCGAAACGGGGCGTGGCATCCTGACGGTAGACCTCGAAACCGAAGGCGGCAAAGTTCGTCGCGTGCGGGTGAACATGGGCGCGCCAATCCTCGAAGCGGTGACGATACCGACGACGCTACCCGGCGATCCGCCGGTGAATGCGGCACTCGTTGCGGGCGATAAAACCTTTTCGGCCACGTGCGTGTCGATGGGCAACCCGCATGCGGTGATGTTTGTCGGCGAGGAATATTTCACGCAGACGGGCCGCGATCTCGTAGTCGCGTACGGGCCACTCATCGAGAATGCGAGCGTGTTCCCGAGACGGATCAACGCCCACTTCGTGAAGGTGCATTCCAAAAACGAAGTCACGATGCGAACGTGGGAACGCGGTAGCGGAATCACGCTGGCGTGCGGAACGGGGGCGTGTGCGGTCTGCGTGGCGGGCGTGCTCACGGGGCATACGGATCGCAAATTGCTGGCACACCTTCCCGGCGGCGATCTCGAATTGGAGTGGTCTGCGGCGGACAATTCGGTGTATATGACTGGCCCCGCCACGGAAGTGTTTAGCGGCGAATGGCACGGAGGCTGACATGAAAATCCGAAACCCGAAGCTCATCCGCAGTGCGGCGTGGATCGGCGCGAACGTCGCCGTCGGCCTGTTCCGCACGCTGCGATTCCAGCACCAACCGCTCGGCCCGGAGATGATTCTCAACCGCGTCTCGCACCCGGACCGCTTCCTGTATTCGATCTGGCACGAAAATTTAATGTTGCCGACGATCGCGTACGGCGGGCCAGATATCGCCGTGCTGATTAGCGCACACGCCGATGGCCAACTACTCGGCGGGTTGATTCAGCGAATGGGCATGGGCATGGTTCTCGGCTCGACGACACGCGGCGGCGCTGATGCCGTGCGGCAACTCGTACGGCCCGATACACCGTGGCGAAACGTGGCGA
>JAYSYI010000512.1:0-3543 GCA_043727665.1 Limnoglobus sp.
TCGGGCCGCGATGTCCTCGTCGATTGGCTGTTTTCGCCGATCCGCGAAGATTCGGGCGAGATCATCGGTCTCGTTTCTGTCGGTCGCGATGTTTCGTCGCGCAAACGGCTCGAAGATCAACTCCGTCAAGCGCAGAAGATGGAAGCCGTCGGCCAACTCGCGGGCGGCGTGGCGCACGACTTCAACAACCTGCTGACGGTCGTACTCGGGAACATCGAGTTGGCCCGCGAGGAACTGCGCGGCCAACCGCAAGATGAGCTTTTGAAGAGCACCGAGCGGGCCGCCCGACGCGCTGCCGAACTCACGTCGCAACTGTTGGGCTTCGCGCGTCGCGCCCCGTTGCAACTTCAGCCGACCGACCTCGGTAGCGTATTGCGCGAGACGGTACAACTCTTGCGCCGCACGATCGATCCGCGTATCGTCATGGAAATTCACACGCGGCCCGAACTTTGGGCGGTACTCGCCGATGCGGGGCAGATCAATCAAATCGTGATGAACCTCTGTCTGAATGCCCGCGACGCGATGCCGCAAGGGGGCCGCTTGATGTTGTCCACGGGGCACGTCACTTTCACCCCCGCAACCGTGAGTGCGAACCCTTCCGCCCGCCCCGGCGACTACGTGCGGCTGACGGTGCGCGACTACGGCGAAGGCATGTCCGACGAAGTCCAGTCGCGGATTTTCGAGCCGTTCTACACGACGAAAGAGATCGGCCAAGGCACGGGATTGGGCCTCGCCGTCGTCTTCGGAATCGTCGAAGCGCACGGGGGCTGGGTCCAGTGCGAGAGCGAGCCAAACTGCGGCACCCGCTTCGATGCGTACATCCCCAGGCACCACGGCAAAGCCATCCTCCAAGGCACATCCGCCGCGATGCAGTCCCCATTCGGCAATGGCGAACGCATCCTCGTCGCCGACGACGAACCGATGATCCGCAAACTCGCGAACACGATCCTGACGCAACTCAAATACGAAGTCGTTCTCGCCGAAGACGGCGCAATGGCAGTCGCCGAGTTCGAGAAAGCCGGTGGCCGTTTCGATCTGGTGATCCTCGATCTTTCGATGCCGAATCTGTCCGGGAAGGACGCCTACGCGCGCATCCGTAAATTGAACGCCACGGTACCCGTGATCCTCGCCAGCGGCTACTCCCCCGACCGCGACAGCCTGCAAACTGAAGGCATCACCTTCCTCGACAAGCCCTACACCCCCGGATCACTCGCCCGCACCGTCCGCACCGTTCTCGACCGATGACTGAGTCGCCGTCGCGATCGGTATCGACGTTTAGCAGCGCCGCGAAGGCTTTGCGTAGCGAAGCGCGGGGTATGAACTCTCGTTACCAACGTGCGACGCCCGATACATCGAGCCCGCGCTTCGCTCCGAAGACTACCCGGCGCGGCTAAACGAGGATCGTAAGAACATTCTTGAAGTAATCGCACATTCCAGAATTCTTTGGCCGACATAACCGGCAACTCACGCTTAATCCAATAGATCGTTCGATCTCCCATTGCGGGTGCGGCACAACGCGGATGCTAACGTGAAGATTTTCTGAGAGTATACAGAAATATACTAATTCTATTTGACTCGGTCCATTTCGATTGAATCGTTCGTGGCGTTACAGAATTTACCCTTTCCCAGCTTGTTGTCTCTCTTCGGGAGTTTTCTATGACTCGATTGAAACGGATGTTCATCGTCGCTGCGTTTGCGATGGGTTTAGCGGTGATACTGCAGATGCCTGCGGTTGGCCAAAAACTGACGCCGCAGAAAACCGCACCGATGCGGGCGGCGAATGAACTGGGCAATGAACCAATTAAACGCGAGATCAACGTGCGCGTGGGCAAAGACAAACCGGTACCGGAGAACCTCAAAAAGTACCTCGTTCCCGATAGCAAACTCGCGAACGCGCGGTTGAAGATCGACGCCGCCGATGCAACGGCGGTGGCAGAAGCCTTGAACAATGTCGATTTCCATGCGGAACTCGATCGCCCGAAAGGGCGAACGCCTTCATTCGAGCTCGTCCCGAACAATCTCGATGCGCGCATTTCGCACAATGTGCCCGAGTTTGAACAAGAGTTCCCACAGCGCGGTGCGACGGTGGCCGTCGCCATTTTCGACGAAGGCCGGATCCTCGCTACCCATCAGGAATTTCAGAAAGACGGCGTCAGTCGGGTCGTGGCGAAAACCACGAAGCCGACCGCACGCCACTCGACGCACTGTGCGGGCACGGTGGGGGCTGTCGGCGTGAAACCGATCGCCATCGGGATGGCCACGATGGTGAAAATATTCAGCTACGACTGGGACAACGACGCGCAGAAGTTGCAGAACGATGCGGACCATTTCCAGGTGAGCAGCCACTCGTACGGGCCGCTTTCCGGCTGGGTTCGCGGTTTCCCGAAAGCTGGGATTTGGAACTGGTGGGGCGGCCTCAACGCCAACGAGGATTCGCGCTACGGTAAGTACACCGACGATTGCAGTCAGTTCGACGAAGTGCTGTTCCAGAAGCCGAATGTGACCACGTTCTTCGCCGCGGGGAACGATCGTGGCAACGCCCCGCTCAGTCAGCCGACAACGCACTTCGTCGTCGAAACGAACTCGTTTTCGTCGAAAGTTCGCCCTCAGATCGGTGGCGCGACCGGCCTCGATAGCATCTCCGGCACGGGACTCGCCAAGAACGCGATTTGCATCGGCGCAATCAACGACATTCCCCAAGGGGCCGGCACCAACGCAATCCAGATTACCTCGTTCTCCGGAGTCGGCCCTGCCGACGATGGCCGCATCAAACCCGACCTCGTGGCAAATGGTTTTCAACTCGTTTCGACATCTAACGCATCGAACACCGCCTACGTCGAGATGAGCGGCACTTCGATGGCCACACCGACGGCGGCGGGCATCGGGGCGTTGTTGTGCGAACTGTACAAAGACACGAACGCGCGGCCCGCGACTTCGGCGGAAATCAAGGCGATACTCATCCACTCGGCGCGCGATGGCGGCGTCGCTGGCCCCGACCCGCAGTATGGCTGGGGGTCGATCGATGCTCTTGCGGCGGGCAAATTGATAAAGGGCACGCAAGGGAAACTCATCGACGATCCGAGCAAGAATCGCGTCGGCGCGAACGAGACAAAAACGTACGCGATGAGCGCGACCGGCGAGCCGATTCGCGTCACGGTCGTTTGGACCGATCCCGCAGCCGCACCGAACCCCGGTGGCGTCGACGATGCGACGCCGGTACTTCAGAACGACCTCGATGTCCGCATCATTTCACCGACGGGTACGGTATTCCTGCCGTACAGTTTGGACCTCGCGAATCTCTGGAATGCCACGACGAATCTGCCTAATCCGGCACGAAAGGATCGCCCGAATCGCGTCGATAACGTCGAAGTCGTGGATGCCCCAAGTGCCGCCGGCGAGTGGAAAATCGAAGTGAAAGGCTTCAAATTGAAAGTCGGCGAGAAACAATCGTTCGCACTCGCCGTCACTGGGCTGAAACTGACGGAGTAAATATCGCATGTTGTTTTGTAGCTGGTGTCTCTAACCCCGGTTCGAGAATACCGG
>JAYSYI010000513.1:0-3542 GCA_043727665.1 Limnoglobus sp.
GATGCTTCCGAAGTCGGAAAAGCGAAGGCCGAACTGCTTCAGGCGTTCGGGTTGTTGCAGTTGAAGACGCAAACGCTCGCAAGTGTGAAAAACTCCGGCGGAGCAGTACCCGAGGTGCGCATACGCGAAGTGGAGGCGGCATTGCGGGAGGCCGAAATACGCATGAATGCGGCACGACAGTCGTTGGTGAATTTGGGGCTACCGCTTGAAAAATCGGAGATTCAAGGCCAAAATGCGGAGCAACTCGAAGCGCGGCTGCAATTCTTCGCGATCCCCTACGACGTAGCCAAAACGCTTGACCCGAAGTTAACGACATCGAACCTGTTGCCGCTCGTCGCACCGATGGATGGCGTCATCGTCTCCCGAGACGTCGTCACAGGCGAAGTCGTGGATAGCGCGCGAATATTATTTGAACTGGTCGATGTCCGATTTTTATGGCTGACGCTCGACGTGAAAGGCGAAGACGCCAAACGACTGAAACTCGGCCAACCGGTCCGGTTCCAATCCGATTCGGATGTCGAACAATTGACGGGAAAACTCGCCTGGATGAGCACGCAGGCCGACGTAAAAACACGCACGGTCAAGGTGCGGGCGGACATCCCCGACCCGACCGGAAAGTACCGCGCGAACAGCTTCGGTTCCGGTCGCGTGATCTTGCGCGAAGAGGCGGAAGTCGTATCGGTGCCGAACGACGCGATACAATCCGATGGCTGCTGCCAAATTGTTTTCGTGCGCGACAAGGACTACTTAAAGTCTGAATCGTACAAGTTCTTTCACATTCGCAAAATTCGTACGGGGGCCAAAAGCGAAACGCAATCCGAAGTCATCGGCATCCTACCCGGCGAACTGGTTGTGGTGAAAGGAAGTGGTTTATTGCTAACCGAAATGTTGCGTGGAAACTTGGGTGAAGGTTGTGCGTGTCACTCCAAGTAGTGGATCGGTTTGTATCACAAGAGAAGTATGAAGCGATCTCCATACAAATCGTCGAAGTCTTGAAATTACTTCATGGACTGATTCGCTCGATCCAAAACTAACAACGTGCAACCCTTAACTATGAACAATTTAATCGAACTCTCGTTGCGGTATCGTTGGCTGGTGATTCTCATTGCCGTTGCGGCGGCGGTGGGTGGCGTGTTTGCGATGCGACAACTCGATGTCGATGCATTCCCGGATACGACGCCGGTGCAAGTGCAAATCAACACGATCGCGCCATCGCTCGGACCTGCGGAGATCGAACAACAGATCACATACCCGATCGAACAATCGCTATCGGGTTTGCCAAAAATACAACAGATGCGGTCGATCTCGAAATTCGGTCTATCGCAAGTTGTGCTGATTTTCGAAGATGGCACTGACATTTACTTCGCTAGGCAGCAAGTCAACGAACGGCTATCGGGCGTGCTCTTACCGCAAGGACTCGAGCGCCCGAAAATGGGGCCAGTTTCGACTGGTTTGGGCGAGGTATTTCACTACGTCGTTTCGGGGAAAGGCGACGATGTGACGACGCTGCGAACGGTTCACGATTGGATCGTACGGCCGCAAATGCGTAAGGTGAAGGGCGTTGCGGAGGTCAATTCGTGGGGTGGTTACGAACGGCAATATCAGGTTCGAATCGATCCAGCGCGGCTCGGTAAATACGCGATGACTTTCGATCAGGTGACGAACGCCATTCGTGAAAATAATCAGAATGTGGGCGGTGGCGTGATTGATCGGGGTAGCAACACACTACTCGTGCAGGGCCTCGGTCGGACGGCCAGTCTCGAACAAATTCGCCTCATCCAACTGATCGCGAAGGATGGCATCCCGGTGCTCCTCGGCGATGTGGCCGACGTGCAGATCGGCCACGAAGTGCGGCGCGGCGCGGTCACCGCCGATGGCAAAGGCGAGGTCGTACTGGGCCTCGGCTTTATGACGATGGGCGAGAATAGCCATGAGGTGACTTGGAATCTTAAGAAGCAACTCGACACGGTCAAATCGACATTGCCGAGTAACGTGAAAGTCGAAGCGGTTTACGATCGCACCGAGCTTGTCGATTTCGTCATCGACACCGTGCGAACGAATTTGTTCGAAGGCGGGCTGCTCGTCGTCTCGGTGCTGTTTCTGTTCCTTGGCAACCTCCGTGCGGCGTTCATCGTGGCACTCGCCATCCCGCTTTCGATGCTCTGCGCCTTCACCGGAATGTGGAAGTTCGGTATCGCCGCTAGCCTGCTTTCGCTCGGCGCACTCGACTTCGGGATGGTCGTCGATTCTTCGGTAGTGATGATTGAAAACTGCGTAAGGAAACTGAGTGAAGCCACCACCGATGCAAAATCGAAACTGGAAATCATTCGCGATGCGGCAGTGGAGGTTCGCAAACCCACATTATTTGGCGAACTCATCATTTTGATCGTCTACTTACCAATTCTTTCACTCGAAGGCGTCGAAGGAAAAATGTTTCGTCCAATGGCGATGACAGTCATTTTCGCCCTCGCGGGTTCGATGCTCATATCGATGACATTAATGCCCGCATTGGCGAGCTTAGTGTTGCCGAGAAAGATTCGCGAACGCGAACCTTTACTGCTTCGCGCGATCAAGTTTATCTACATACCGATATTGAAAGCCACGATGCGACACAAAGTGGCAGTATTGGTGTTCGGTGCAATGGTACTGGCGGTGGCATTCGGCATGATCGCACCGAATTTGGGTTCCGAGGCGGTGCCGAAGCTATCTGAAGGAGCGATCGCATTGAACATTATTCGTTTGCCGGGTACGAGCTTACAGGAGTCGGTCGATCGCAATAGTGTCATGGAGAAAGTCATACTAGCTGTGTTCCCCGATGAAGTCACGCACGTATGGAGTCGTATCGGCTCGGCAGATATTGCCACCGATCCAATGGGTGTCGAACTGACCGACATGTACATCACATTGAAACCGAGGCATCGTTGGAAAAAGGCCGAGACGCAGGACCAGCTCACGGAGAAAATCGAGAAGGAACTCCGCGTGATCCCCGGCCAAAAAATCGCGTTCGAGCAGCCTATCGAGATGCGGATGAGCGAGATGGAAACGGGCATCCGCACCGATGTCGGCGTGTTGCTTTACGGCGACGATCTTGCGATCTTGAAAGCGAAAGGGGAGGAAATTGAACGGGTTTTGAAGGCCATTCGCGGTTCGGCCGATGTCTCCGTCGAGCAAATTACGGGGCAGCCGGTGCTTCAAGTGAAGGTCAAACAAGACATGATTGCCCGGTACGGCATCTCCGCGCGGGCGGTACTCGACCTCATCGAAAGCATCGGCTCCAAGCCGATGGGCGATGTCGTCGATGGGGCGTTTCGCTTTCCGCTGATCGTGCGATTGCCCGACGCCTGGCGGCAAAGTCCGGAGGCGGTCGGGGCGATTCAACTGCCCACCGCGACCGGCGAGCGGGTGCCACTTTCTCGCGTTGCCGATATTCGCATCGTCGAAGGACCATCGACGATCACCCGCGAGTGGGGCCAACGCCGAATCGCGATTACTTGCAACGTACGGGGCCGCGACCTCGGTACGTTTGTCGCTGAGGCCCAAGC
>JAYSYI010000514.1:0-3521 GCA_043727665.1 Limnoglobus sp.
AGTAACCCCGACGATGCAGGCCTGGCGAATCTTCGTCAAGACTTCGGCCTGTTCCGGCCACTGAGCGTTGGTAACTTCGTCTGGGACGATGCCAATAACAACGGCGTTTTCGACGGTAGCGAAAGCGGTATCGGTAACGTTCCCGTCGACTTGCTCGATGCCAACGGTACCGTTGTCGGCAGCACGATCACGAGTGCGGGGGGGAACTACAACTTCGGTGGCCTTGCCGTCGGTACGTACTCGGTACGCATCACGACCCCAACGGGTTATCTCAGCAGTACGGGCAAAAATGGCTTCGCCACTGGCCCGTTCGAGCCAGGTACGGTGGGCAACCTCGATAATGCCGACCACGGCACAATGGTCGGTACTTTCATCGTCGCGGCTCCATTCGGTTTGCTCGCGCCGGGTGCCAACCCCGATGCCAACGGCCTCGCGAACTTGCGACAAGATTTCGGCCTGTTCCGACCGCTGAGCGTCGGTAACCTCGTCTGGCTGGACGTCAACAACAACGGCAAGCTCGATGCGGGCGAAAAGGGTATCCCGAACATCGCCGTACGCCTGCTTGCATCGAATGGTGTCGTCCTCGCGAACACCACGACCGATCTCACCGGCGATTATCGCTTCACGAATCTGGCGACCGGCATTTACAGCATCGAAATTGATCGCCCGACCGAGCTGACCAGCTCGACGGGTACGCCCGGCCAGAATACCGGCCCCTTCGAACCGGCCGTCGCGGGTAACGCGAACGATAGCGAAGACAAGGGCACCGGGATCGGTGGCCTCGTTCGCACCAGCCCGTTCACGCTCGACAGCTTCGGGACGAACCCGGACCTCGCGGGTTCCGCCAACCTGCGGCAAGACTTCGGCCTGACGGCGATCATTGTGCCACCGCCACCGCCACCACCGGCCACGCTCCCCGCATCGGTATCAGGCTACGTCTATCGCGATACCTTCGTCACGAATGGCGTCCGCCAGCCCGCCTCCGGGGAAAGCGGTATCGCGGGAACGCTCATTACACTGACCGGCCTCGACGCCAACGGATTGCCGTTGACTCTGACCACCATCACCGATGCGAACGGCTTCTATAAGTTCCCGAACTTGTCGGCCGGTTCGTACACGATTCGCGAAACGCAGCCTCAAGGCTTCATTGATGGTATCGACACGCCGGGTAGCCTCGGTGGGTCGTCGCCTTCGAACGACGTTCTCATTATCGACTTGGCCGCGGGTCAAGATGGTCTCGAGTACAATTTCGGCGAAGTACTGATGTCGTCGGTCTTCGGTTTCGCATACGAAGACCTCAACCGCAATCGTCGGCTGGACGTCGGCGAGCCGGGCATTCCAAACGTTATCGTGACGATCTCCGGGACCGCGTTCGACGGCACGCCGATGGCGCGACCGCTGACGGCGGCCGATTCGATCAACGGACTCGTCACCACGACGAATGCATCGGGGCGATACGAGTTCCCTGTGTTGCCGCCCGGTCGCTACACGATCACCGAAGCCCAGCCGGCGGCGTATCTGGACTTCTTCGAATCGGCCCAGGAACCGACCAC
This sequence comes from Limnoglobus sp., assembly GCA_043727665.1. Lineage (GTDB taxonomy): Bacteria > Planctomycetota > Planctomycetia > Gemmatales > Gemmataceae > Limnoglobus. The sequence goes on from JAYSYI010000514.1 coordinate 1,554, forward strand.
GAGGCCTGTGAACATCGGCAACGATATTTTCACGGATGTCACGGCTGCCGGTGGCGAGATGCGCGGCGCGTTGAACTTCGGCGAAGTGCGTCTAAATAGCGAGGATAATCGCCCCAGAGTAGCAATTGACCCCACGAAACAGAACTTCCTCGGCTCGTCGCCGAACGGCACGGCGACTTTGCCACCGAGTACCAGCCCACCGGTAAGCGTGACGCCGAGTGATGTGCCGCTCGACCCACGGTTCGCAGTGAACACGGGGAATCCTGCGAAAGCCTCACTGCTAGCGGTGGGGGCGGGGGCAGGGCGAGGACCGTTGGTACGCGTGTTCGATTACGCCACCTCGACGGAAAAGTTCCGCTTCTTCGCTTACGAAGAATCGTTCACTGGTGGCGTTCGCACCGCCGTGGCCGATGTCGATGGCGATGGCACGCCGGACATTATCACGGCAACGGGTGTCGGTGGCGGTCCACGGATCCGCGTGTTTAGCGGTGTAAATGGCGCACCGATTCGCGATTACTTCGCGTTCGAACCCGAGTTCCGCGGCGGAGTGTTCGTTGCTGCGGGCGATGTTAACGGCGACGGCAAAGCCGATATCATCGTCGGGCCAGAAGTCGGCGGCGGGCCGCGTGTCACGACCTTCGATGGGTCGAACGGGGCCATCCTCAACAACTTTTTCGCGTTCGATCCGAATCAGCGCGGTGGCGTTCGCGTCGCTGCGGCCGACTTCACTAACGACGGGGCCGCCGACATTGTGGTTGCGACTGGCAACTCGGTGGCCACGCGGGTTCGTACCTTCGATGGCCGTACGCTCGGCCAACTCTCGGAGATTGCACCGTACGCGGCCAACTTCACGGGTGGCGTATTCGTCGCAGCGGGCGATGTCAACGGCGACGGTGTGCCGGACATCGTCACGGCGGCAGACATCGGCGGCGGGCCACACGTGCAGGTATTTAGCGGTACCTCGGGCCAAGCCATTTCGAGCTTCTTCGCATTCGACACTGCCTTCACCGGTGGCGTACGGGTCGGGTTGATCGATGCCGATGGCGATGGCAAACTCGATATCGTGACCGGGGCTGGTGTCGGTATGCCGTCGCAGATTAAGATCTGGCGTGGCTCGGACATCACCGTAATTGACGACTTCCACGCCTTCGATACGACCTTCCAAGGCGGTATCTACGTGGCGTAAACGTCGATAGCAATCGTAGAAACGGTTTCAGGGCACCCCTTTGGATGCCCTGTTTTCGTGTGATCCTCAGTGAAACTCACTTTCGATGAAGTCGTTCGCAGAATTGGCGGGCGATGATTTGCGGTTCGGCAACTTCGGCAATGGCGGAGCTGATTGCGATTCGCGTGGCACCGGCGGCGATCACTTCTCGCACGTTCTCGAGCGTAATGCCACCCAAGACAAACGCGGGCAGCGATGTTTCCGCCATGGCTTGGCGAATGAAATCCAGGCCAGCAAACTCGGCGAATGCCTTGGTTTTCGAAGGAAACGTCGGGCCGATGCCGATGTAGTTCGCACCGTCCAGAACCGCTTGCCGCACCTGTTGTACATTGTGCGTGCTGACGCCGATAATCGCGTCGGGGCCGAGAATCCGCCGAGCGTCTTGCACGGCCAGATCGTCTTGCCCGAGATGCACGCCATCGGCATCGGATAGCCTTGCAATGTCGGGGCGATCGTTCACGATGAACGTGACATTCGCTTTCCGCGTCCATTTGCGGAAGAACTTTGCACGCTCCAGCAGTTCGCGATCCGGCATCGTTTTTTCGCGAAGTTGCACGATCGTTGCCCCGCCTGCGGCGGCTTCCGCGATCGTCCAATCGAGGCCGCTGACGCACTGCGAACCGGTGAGCAGCACGTACAGACAATCGTTCGGCAGGCGTTCGCGGGACTTCGCACCGATGAGTATGGCCCGTTCGAGAATGTAGGCTTCGTAGCGGATTCGCTCGATGTCGCAGGCGAACTCG